>NZ_JAMZBD010000017.1:0-16052 GCF_024158685.1 Halomonas sp. 707D4
ATCCAGAACCGCCTGTACACCCTTGTTCTTGAACGCAGAACCACAGGTGACCAGCACGACTTCGTTGGCGAGGGTGCGCGCGCGCAGACCGGCCTTGATCTCTTCGGTAGACAGATCGCCCTCTTCGAGGTACTTGTCCATCAGCTCTTCGGAGGCTTCGGCCGCGCACTCGACCATCTCTTCGCGGTACTTCTCGGCAGTCTCCTGCAGCTCGGCCGGAATGTCGACGAGCTCGAAGTTCATGCCCAGGCTCTCTTCGTCCCACAGGATCGCTTTCATCTCGATCAGGTCGACGACGCCCTTGAAGTCCTCTTCCGTACCCCAGTTGATCTGGATCGGCACGGCGTTGGCGCCCAGGCGATCCTTCAGCTGGTCGACGACCATGAAGAAATCGGCACCGGTACGGTCCATCTTGTTGACGAAGACCATGCGCGGTACTTCGTACTTGTTGGCCTGACGCCATACGGTCTCGGTCTGCGGCTGAACGCCGGAGGAACCGCACAGTACAACGACCGCGCCATCGAGAACACGCAGCGAACGCTCGACTTCGATGGTGAAGTCGACGTGCCCGGGGGTGTCGATGATGTTGATGCGGTGCTCGTCGAACTGCTTGGCCATGCCCTGCCAGAAACAGGTGGTCGCAGCGGACGTGATGGTGATACCACGCTCCTGCTCCTGCTCCATCCAGTCCATGGTCGCCGCGCCGTCATGCACTTCGCCTACCTTGTGGGACAGGCCGGTGTAGAACAGAACGCGTTCGGTCGTCGTGGTTTTACCCGCGTCGACGTGGGCGACGATACCGATGTTGCGATAACGCTTTAGTGGAGTCTTGCGTGCCACGGTGAAACTCCCGTTAGTTGGCGATGCTTTCCAATCCTGCGACTTTCTTCATGCCACCGCCGCCATCACGAAGATAGCGGCGGCGG
The DNA here is from genome assembly GCF_024158685.1 of Halomonas sp. 707D4. Classification (NCBI taxonomy): domain Bacteria; kingdom Pseudomonadati; phylum Pseudomonadota; class Gammaproteobacteria; order Oceanospirillales; family Halomonadaceae; genus Halomonas; species Halomonas sp. 707D4. The sequence continues at coordinate 927 of NZ_JAMZBD010000017.1, forward strand.
GCTGCGTCAAGCGCCCTGGGCGCGCGCAGCGGGCTGAAGAAAGCCCACACTCAGCAGCGCCGAGTTTAGAAACGATAGTGAGAGAAGGCCTTGTTGGCTTCCGCCATACGGTGCACGTCTTCACGCTTCTTAACTGCAGAGCCCTTGCCTTCGGCGGCGTCCAGCATTTCGCCAGCCAGGCGTTGAACCATCGTTTTTTCACCGCGACGACGCGCAGCATCCACCAGCCAACGCATGGCCAGTGCCTGACGGCGAGACGGACGAACTTCAACCGGCACCTGATAGGTCGCACCACCGACGCGGCGCGACTTCACTTCGACCATCGGCTGGATGGTTTCCAGCGCCTTGTCGAAGATTTCCAGCGGCTCTTCTTTACTACGCTCGGCAACCTTGTCCAACGCACCGTACACGATGCGCTCAGCTACGGACTTCTTGCCGCTGACCATCAGGTGGTTCATGAACTTCGCCAGGCGCTCACTTCCGAACTTCGGATCCGGCAGGATTTCGCGTTTGGCTACAACTCTTCTTCTAGGCATGATAAGCCCTCGATTAAGGATCCTTCAGGTAAACCCGGGACTTATCAGCGCCTTGCAGCGTTGCCCGACCTTACTCTTATCAGACCAGCAAATTTCGTGTGAAAGAGAGCGGAAGTCTTAGGACTTCGGCTTCTTGGTACCGTACTTGGAACGACCCTGTTTACGGTTCTGGACACCGGAGGTGTCGAGCGCGCCGCGAACGGTGTGATAACGCACACCGGGCAAGTCCTTTACGCGACCGCCGCGGATCAGAACAACGGAGTGTTCCTGCAGGTTGTGACCTTCACCACCGATGTAGGAAGAGACTTCGAACCCGTTGGTCAGGCGCACACGGCAAACCTTACGCAGGGCCGAGTTCGGCTTCTTCGGGGTGGTGGTGTAGACGCGGGTGCAAACGCCGCGTTTTTGCGGGCAAGCTTGCAGCGCGGGCACGTCACTCTTGGTGACGGGGCGCTTGCGCGGCTTGCGCACTAGCTGATTGATCGTTGCCATGGTGTTTAGCTGACTCCAATGGTTGCCTTGGCCTTCTCGTGGTTGCGGGCGCACCCACCCCACTGTTAAAGGCTGCGCATTCTAATGGCTGGTCCCGGGCGACGTCAAGTCTTGCCGGCGTTTTCGCCGGCAAGACCGTGCCCGAAGCCAGACGGTGGGGCGCCTGCCCCGCCTGGGCCCGACGCTTACAGCTCGTCGTCGGTATCCAGGGCGGTGAGCTGGGCGCCCAGTTCCTGCTCCACCTCGGTCGCCGAGGGGGTGAACAGGCGCTCGACGTCTTCGCGCTTGCGACGACGCTCGGCGTGGTGGGTCAGACCGGTACCTGCCGGAATCAGACGTCCTACCACCACGTTTTCCTTCAGGCCGCGCAGGTAGTCGCGCTTGCCGGTGACCGCCGCTTCGGTCAGCACGCGGGTCGTTTCCTGGAACGAGGCCGCGGAGATGAACGACTCGGTCGCCAGGCTCGCCTTGGTGATACCCAGCAGCAGACGCTGGTACTTGGCCGGGAACTTGCCTTCCTTCTCCAGGCGTTCGTTCTGCTCGAGCACGCGCACGAGCTCCGCCTGGTCGCCGGTGATGAAGTCGGAATCACCGGAGTCGGTGATCTCGACCTTGCGCAGCATCTGACGCACGATCACTTCGATGTGCTTGTCGTTGATGCCTACGCCCTGCAGACGGTAGACGTCCTGCACTTCGGCGGTGATGTACTTGGCCAGCTCCGCGACACCCAGAAGACGCAGGATGTCGTGCGGGTTGCTCGGGCCATCGGAGATGACCTCGCCCTTCTCGACGCTCTCGCCTTCGAACACGGCGATCTGGCGCCACTTGGGAATCAGCGCCTCGAAGGGATCGCCGGATTCCGGAGTGATCGTCAGACGACGCTTGCCCTTGGTCTCCTTGCCGAAGCTCACCACACCGCTGATCTCGGCGAGAATCGACGACTCCTTCGGCTTGCGCGCCTCGAACAGGTCCGCCACGCGGGGCAGACCCCCCGTGATGTCCTTGTTGCCGGATGCCTCGACCGGGATACGGGCGACGACCTCACCCACGCCGATGGTCGAGCCATCGTCCACGGAGATGATCGAGTTGCCCGGCAGCAGGTACTGCACCGGCGTGTTGGAGCCGGAAACCGAGACGTACTCGCCGGCGGCGTCCTGCAGCATGACCATCGGGCGCTTGTCGCGGCCGGCCATCGGGCGCGCCGCGGACTCGATCACCTCGATGGAGGAGAGACCGGTCATCTCGTCGACGGAGCGGTGCATGGTGACACCCTCGTCGAGGTCGATGAACTGCGCCTTGCCTTCCACTTCGGCGATGATCGGGTGGGTGTGCGGGTCCCACTTGGCCACGGTGGCGCCGGCATCGACGACGTCGCCGTCGCGTACCGAAAGCTCGGCACCGTAAGGCAGCTTGTAGTACTCGCGCTCGCGGCCGTGCTCGTCGGCGACCGCCAGGGCGCTGGAGCGAGAGACCACGACCAGCTTGCCGTCACTGCGCTCGACGTGCTTGATGTTGTGCAGGCGCACCTTGCCACCGTGCTTGACCTGGACGCTGTCCACCGCGGACGAACGCGAGGCCGCGCCGCCGATGTGGAACGTCCGCATGGTCAGCTGGGTACCCGGCTCACCGATGGACTGCGCGGCGATGACGCCGACGGACTCGCCGATGTTGACCTGATGACCACGGGCCAGATCGCGACCGTAGCAGGAGGAGCAGACGCCGTGCGCGGTGTCACAGGTGATCGTCGAACGCACGATGATCTCGTCCACGCCCATGGTGTCGAGATCGGCACACCACTTCTCGTCGAGCAGCGTGTTGCGCGCGATCAGCACTTCCTCGGTGCTCGGGTCGACGACATCCTGGGCGACCACGCGACCGAGCACGCGCTGGGACAGCGGTACGATGATGTCGCCACCCTCGATGATCGGGTGCAGCGTCAGACCGTTCTCGGTGCCGCAATCGACCTCGGTGATCACCAGATCCTGGGCCACGTCGACCAGACGACGGGTCAGGTAACCGGAGTTCGCCGTCTTCAGTGCCGTATCCGCCAGACCCTTACGCGCGCCGTGGGTCGAGATGAAGTACTGGAGTACGTTCAGACCTTCACGGAAGTTGGCGACGATCGGCGTCTCGATGATCGAGCCATCGGGCTTGGCCATCAGGCCACGCATACCGGCGAGCTGACGAATCTGGGCAGCAGAGCCACGGGCACCGGAGTCGGCCATGATGAAGACGCTGTTGAACGAGTCCTGTTCGACCTCGTTGCCGTCGCGATCCACCACGGTCTCTTTCGAGATGCCGGTCATCATCGCCTTGGCCACCTTGTCGTTGGCCTTGGACCAGATATCGATGACCTTGTTGTACTTCTCGCCCGCGGTCACGAGACCCGAGGAGAACTGGTCCTCGATCTCCTTGACCTCGGCTTCCGCCGCCTCGACGATCTCGGTCTTGGCTTCCGGGATGACGAAGTCGTTGACGCCGATGGAGGCGCCGGACCAGGTCGCCAGGCGGAAACCGGTGTACATCAGCTGGTCGGCGAAGATCACCGTGGGCTTGAGCCCGGAGCGGCGGTACACCTCGTTGATCAGCCCGGAGATCGCCTTCTTCTTCATCGGCTTGTCGATGAGCTCGAAGGGCACGCCTTCCGGCAGGATGCGGAACAGCAGGGCACGACCGACGGTGGTATCAAAGATGGAGCGCTTGTCGCTGCGCTCACCGCTCTCCTCATCGATCACCACCTCGTCCAGACGCACCTTGATGCGGGCGTGCAGTGAGACGCTCTGGGTGCCGAAGGCGCGCTCGACCTCGTTGAGGTCCGAGAACACCATGCCTTCGCCCTTGGCGTTGATCTTCTCGCGGGTCATGTAGTAAAGACCCAGCACCACGTCCTGGGACGGCACGATGATCGGCTCGCCGTTGGCCGGCGACAGCACGTTGTTGGTGGCCATCATCAGCGCGCGGGCTTCGAGCTGGGCTTCCAGGGTCAGCGGTACGTGGACCGCCATCTGGTCACCGTCGAAGTCGGCGTTGTAGGCGGCACACACCAGCGGGTGCAGCTGGATCGCCTTGCCTTCGATCAGAAGCGGCTCGAACGCCTGGATACCCAGACGGTGCAGCGTGGGCGCACGGTTCAGAAGCACCGGATGCTCGCGGATGACGTCGGCGAGGATGTCCCACACCTCGGGAAGTTCGCGCTCGACCATCTTCTTGGCGGCCTTGATCGTGGACGCGTGGCCCAGCGACTGGAGCTTCGAGTAGATGAACGGCTTGAACAGCTCCAGCGCCATCTTCTTCGGCAGACCGCACTGGTGCAGGCGCAGGGTCGGGCCGACGGTGATGACCGAACGACCGGAGTAGTCGACGCGCTTGCCCAGAAGGTTCTGACGAAAACGCCCCTGCTTGCCCTTGATCATGTCGGCGAGCGACTTCAGCGGGCGCTTGTTGGAACCGGTGATGGCCCGACCGCGACGGCCGTTGTCCAGCAGCGCATCGACCGCTTCCTGCAGCATGCGCTTTTCGTTGCGCACGATGATGTCCGGCGCGTTCAGATCGAGCAGGCGCTTGAGACGGTTGTTGCGGTTGATCACGCGGCGGTACAGGTCGTTCAGATCCGACGTCGCGAAGCGGCCGCCATCGAGCGGTACCAGCGGGCGCAGATCCGGCGGCAGCACCGGCAGCACTTCCATGACCATCCACGCCGGCGCGTTGCCGGAGTGGTAGAAGGCCTCGAGCAGCTTCAGGCGCTTGGAGAGCTTCTTGATCTTGGTTTCGGAGTTGGTCTGCGGAATCTCTTCGCGCAGCGTGTTGATCTCCTCCTCCAGATCGATGTCCTTGAGAAGCTCCTGCACGGCTTCGGCACCCATGCGGGCGTCGAAGTCGTCGCCGAACTCTTCGAGCGCCTCGAAGTACTGCTCGTCGTTGAGAAGCTGACCACGCTCGAGGGTGGTCATGCCCGGATCGATCACCACAAACGATTCGAAGTAGAGCACGCGCTCGATATCACGCAGGGTCATGTCCAGGAACATGCCGATACGCGAGGGCAGCGACTTCAGAAACCAGATGTGGGCAACCGGGCTCGCAAGCTCGATGTGGCCCATGCGCTCGCGGCGCACGGCGGCCTTGGTGACTTCGACGCCACACTTCTCGCAGATGATGCCGCGGTGCTTCATGCGCTTGTACTTGCCGCACAGGCACTCGTAGTCCTTGACCGGGCCGAAGATCTTGGCGCAGAACAGGCCATCACGCTCCGGCTTGAAGGTCCGGTAGTTGATGGTCTCGGGCTTCTTCACCTCGCCGAACGACCAGGAGCGAATCATGTCCGGCGACGCAAGCGTGATCTTGATCGCGTCGAACTCTTCGGACTGAGACTGCGATTTGAGTACTTTCACCAAATCTTTCATTGGACGGCTCCTAGCTCTCTAACTCGATATCGATGCCCAGCGAGCGGATTTCCTTCACGAGCACGTTGAAGGATTCCGGCATGCCTGCCTGCATGGTGTGGTCGCCATCCACGATGTTCTTGTACATCTTGGTGCGGCCTTCGACGTCGTCCGACTTGACGGTGAGCATCTCTTGTAGCGTGTACGCCGCGCCGTAAGCCTCGAGCGCCCACACTTCCATTTCACCGAAGCGCTGACCACCGAACTGCGCCTTGCCGCCCAGCGGCTGCTGGGTGACCAGCGAGTACGAGCCGGTGGAGCGTGCGTGCATCTTGTCATCGACCAGGTGGTTGAGCTTCAGCATGTACATGTAGCCCACGGTCACCGGACGATCGAAGGCGTCACCGGTACGGCCATCGTAGAGCTTCATCTGGCCGGACTCGGGGATGTCCGCGAGCTTCAACAGGTGCTTGATCTCGTGCTCCTTGGCACCGTCGAACACCGGCGTGGCCATCGGTACGCCACCCTTGAGGTTCTTCGCCAGCGCAATGACTTCGTCATCGGACAGCGAGTCGATGTCCTCGAGGCGCGTGCCCGGAGTGTTGTACACCTGGCCCAGGAAGTCGCGAATCTCGGCGACCTGCTGGTCGCGGGCATCGCGCAGCATGGCGTCGATCTTCACGCCCAGACCGCGAGCCGCCATGCCCAGGTGTGTTTCCAGGATCTGGCCCACGTTCATGCGCGACGGTACGCCCAGCGGGTTGAGCACCACGTCGACCGGTTCGCCCTTCTCGTCGAACGGCATGTCCTCGATCGGCATGATCGCCGAGATAACACCCTTGTTACCGTGACGACCGGCCATCTTGTCACCCGGCTGGATGCGACGCTTGACCGCCATGTAGACCTTGACGATCTTGAGCACGCCCGGTGCGAGGTCGTCGCCCTGGGTGAGCTTGCGCTTCTTGTCTTCGAAACGCTCGTCCATCTCCTTGCGACGGTTCTCGAGCTGCTCGTCGGCCTGAGCGAGGAGTTCGTTGAACGACTCGTCCTGCATGCGCAGCTTGAACCACTGCTGACGCGGCAGCTCCTCCAGGTAGGACTCGCTCAGCACGTCGCCCTTCTTGAGCTGCGGGCCACCGTTGACCGCCTGACCGTCGAGGGTGCGCTTGAGGCGCTCGAAGGTCGCGTCTTCGGCGATGCGGTAGGTCTCCTGGAGATCCTTGCGCACCTCGTCGAGCTGCATCTGCTCGATGGAGAGTGCGCGGGAGTCCTTCTCGACGCCGTCGCGGGTGAAGACCTGCACGTCGATGACGGTACCCTTCATGCCGGTCGGGGCACGCAGGGAGGTGTCCTTCACGTCACTGGCCTTCTCGCCGAAGATCGCACGCAGCAGTTTTTCTTCCGGCGTCAGCTGGGTTTCACCCTTCGGCGTGACCTTGCCGACCAGGATGTCGCCGGGGCCGACTTCGGCACCGATGTAGACGACACCCGCCTCGTCCAGCTTGCCCAGCGCCGATTCGCCGACGTTGGGGATGTCCGAGGTGATCTCTTCCGGGCCGAGCTTGGTGTCGCGCGACACGCAGGTCAGCTCCTGGATGTGGATCGTGGTGAAACGGTCTTCCTGGACCACGCGCTCGGAGAGCAGGATGGAGTCCTCGAAGTTGTAGCCGTTCCAGGGCATGAACGCGATGCGCATGTTCTGGCCGAGTGCCAGATCTCCCATGTCGACGGACGGACCGTCGGCGAGGATGTCGCCGCGCGCAACGTTGTCGCCGGGGCGCACGATCGGGCGCTGGTTCATGCAGGTGTTCTGGTTCGAACGGGTGTACTTGGTCAGGTTGTAGATGTCGACCCCGGCTTCACCGCCGATGATCTCGTCTTCGTTGACTCGGACCACCACGCGCCGCGCGTCGACGGAGTCGATCACGCCGCCGCGCCGTGCCACGGCGCACACGCCGGAGTCGCGCGCCACGAAGCGCTCCATGCCGGTACCCACGAGCGGTTTGTCGGCGCGCAGGGTGGGAACGGCCTGACGCTGCATGTTCGCGCCCATCAATGCGCGGTTGGCGTCATCGTGCTCGAGGAACGGGATCAGGGCCGCGGCCACGGAGACGACCTGACGCGGGGAGACGTCCATCAGCGTCACCTGCTCGGGGCGCATGAAGGTGGTCTCGCCACGGTGGCGTACCTGGACCAGGTCATCGGTGAGCTGGTTGGCTTCGTTGACCGCCGCCGAGGCCTGGGCGATGACGAAGTCGCCCTCCTCGATCGCCGAGAGATGGACGATGTCGTCGGTGACTTGACCCGCGTTCACCTTGCGGTACGGCGTCTCGAGGAAGCCGTAGCTGTTGGTGTGGCTGTAGGTCGCCAGCGAGTTGATCAGACCGATGTTCGGACCTTCCGGCGTCTCGATCGGGCACAGGCGACCGTAGTGCGTGGCGTGAACGTCGCGCACCTCGAAGCCGGCGCGCTCGCGGGTCAGACCGCCCGGGCCGAGCGCGGAGACACGACGCTTGTGCGTGACTTCCGACAGCGGGTTGTTCTGGTCCATGAACTGGGAGAGCTGGCTCGAGCCGAAGAACTCCTTCACCGCCGCCGCGACCGGCTTGGCGTTGATCAGGTCCTGGGGCATCAGGCCTTCGCTCTCGGCCATGGACAGACGCTCTTTCACCGCGCGCTCGACGCGCACGAGGCCCACGCGGAACTGGTTTTCCGCCATCTCGCCGACGCAGCGGATACGACGGTTGCCCAGGTGGTCGATGTCGTCGACGTCGCCGAAGCCGTTACGGATGTTGATCAGCTCGCGCAGCACATCGAGGATGTCCTTGCGGTCGAGCACGCCGGAGCCGGTGTCGGATTCACGACGCAGGCGACGGTTGAACTTCATCCGGCCGACACCGGAGAGATCGTAGCGATCTTCGGTGAAGAACAGGTTGTGGAACAGCGTTTCGGCGGCTTCCTTGGTGGGCGGCTCGCCGGGGCGCATCATGCGGTAGATCTCGACGAGCGCCTCGAGCTGCGACCCGGTGGTGTCGAGCTTCAAGGTGTCGGAGATGAACGAACCGCAGTCGAGATCGTTGGTGTAGAGCGTCTCGATGCGCGTGATGCCGCCTTCGGCCATGCGCTCGAGCACTTCCGGGGTGATCTCGGTGTTGCAGGCCACGATCAGCTCGCCGGTCTTGGCGTCGATCTGATCCTTGGCCAGGGTCTTGCCGTAGAGGTACTCCATCGGCACTTCCAGACGCTCGAGACCGGCCTTTTCGAGCTGGCGGATGTGCTTCTGGGTGATCCGGCGGCCTTCCTCGACGATGATCTCGCCGCTGCCATCCTTGATGTCGAAGGTGGCGGTGTCACCGCGCAGGCGCGACGGCACGAGCTCCACGGAGAAGCCGGACTTCTCGATGTGGAACACGCTGGTGTCGAAGAACTCGTCGAGGATCTCCTCGGCGCTCATGCCGAGCGCACGCATCAGCACGGACGCCGGCAGCTTGCGGCGACGGTCGATACGCACGAACACGTTGTCCTTCGGGTCGAACTCGAAGTCGAGCCAGGAGCCACGGTAAGGAATCACGCGAGCAGAGTACAAGAGCTTGCCGGACGAGTGGCTCTTGCCCTTGTCATGATCGAAGAACACACCGGGCGAGCGGTGGAGCTGGGAGACGATTACCCGCTCGGTACCGTTGATCACGAAGGTACCGTTCTCGGTCATCAGGGGGATTTCCCCCATGTAGACTTCCTGCTCCTTGATGTCCTTGATGGCCTTGTTCGACGAGTCGCGATCGTAGATGATCAAGCGAACCTTCACGCGCAGCGGTGCCGAATAGGTCACGCCGCGCAGCTGGCACTCCTTCACGTCGAACGCCGGCGTGCCGAAGCGATAGCTCACGTACTCGAGGGCGGCGTTGCCGGAAAAGCTCTCGATCGGGAACACCGACTTGAACGCCGCGTGCAGGCCGACTTCGTGACGCTCGTCGGGCGAACGGTCCTGCTGGAGAAAGTCGTAGTAGGAATCAAGCTGGATAGCCAGCAGGTAAGGCACATCCATTACTTGGGGCAGTTTGCCGAAATCCTTGCGGATGCGTTTTTTCTCAGTATATGAGTAAGCCATCTGTATTCCCCAGCTTGTTCACCATGGGTGGCCGATGCGTGGTCATCTGCCCCGCGGGCGTCTCAGACGCAGACAGCAAGCTCCAGGACTGGTAGCTCGCCGTCAAAAATCTCGATAGATAACAGTGCTATCGCTGTGCTATCAATGGTCGTCGACCACTGTGCGATACCAAACACCGGTCTTACTGTGTCGCTGCCTTGTGGGCAGCCTTTCTGCATAGCACGTCTCGCCTGGCGATACCAGCTACAACAGAAAAAGGCCGGCAGCGGGAAAGCCCGCCGCCAGCCGTGGAAGCTTACGCTGCGCGTAAGGCCACCGGCACAAGGATTACTTGAGCTCGACGGTTGCGCCTGCTTCTTCCAGCTTCTTCTTGGCCGCTTCAGCGTCGTCCTTGGACATCGCTTCCTTGATGGTGGCCGGTGCGCCGTCGACGGCACCCTTGGCTTCTTTCAGGCCAAGACCGGTGATCTCGCGAACGGCCTTGATGACGTTGACTTTCTTGTCACCGGCAGACGCCAGAACCAGGTCGAATTCGGTCTGCTCTTCGGCAGAGGCTTCGCCACCGCCCGCCGGGCCAGCCATGACGGCTGCCGCTGCAGATACGCCGAACTTCTCTTCCATCGCCTCGATCAGCTCGACAACTTCCATTACGGACATGTCGGCTACAGCATTGATGATATCGTCTTTGGACAGTGCCATTGTTTCATTCCTAACTTTGCGGGAGTCTTAGCGACTCAGGATTCATTGCTCGGTTCGTTTGCCTAGGCGGCGTGCAGAAAGGCCTTAAGCGGCTTCTTCCTGCTTCTGGTCGCGCAGGGCGGCCAGGGTACGAACCAGCTTGCCAGCGGAGGCTTCTTTCATGACCGACATCAACTTGGCGATTGCCTCGTCGTAAGTCGGCAGACTTGCCAGACGGTCGATGTCTGCAGCCGGAATCAGCTCGCCTTCGTAGGCCAGTGCCTTCACTTCGAAGTTCTGCTCGGTCTTGGCGAAATCCTTGAACAGACGAGCGGCAGCGCCCGGATGCTCGGAAGAGAAAGCCAACAGAGTCGGACCAACGAAGCTCTCGTTCAGGCACTCCCATTGAGTGCCCTCGAGGGCGCGGCGTGCCAGGGTGTTGCGAACAACACGCAGCTGGACGCCATTCTCGCGCGCTTGCTTGCGCAGGTCGGTCATTTTACCGACCGTGACACCGCGAGAATCGGCAACTACGACGGAGAGTGCGCCCTTGGCCGCTTCACTCACCTCGGCAACAATCGCTTTCTTGCCTTCAAGTGCTAGTGGCACAGTGATCACTCCTTCGTGCCGGACCCGAAGGGCCCGGTGGTTACCATCTCTTTCGAGGCTGACTGCTCCCCGAAAGCCTTGGGGATGGTGCTCACCAGACAAGCCCTGCTTAAAAAGCATCAACCAACTGGCGGCCACACCATCTGCGCAGGCGCTTTCGCGATTAAGCCGCTTTCGTGACGAACGCGGCACCTGCGGTCTTTGACGGTGCTCCACGCAAGCGTGGAGGACCGCAAAGTTCTTGCTCTTGAATCTACCCTACTGCCTGTGGCGCCATGCGCCAACCACCGATTCGACTTAGACGAAAGCGGAGTGGTCGATGGTCAGACCCGGGCCCATGGTGGTGGACAGGGTCATCTTCTTGAAGTAGATGCCCTTTGAAGAGCTCGGCTTGAGCTTCTTCAGGTCGGCGACCAGCGCTTCCAGGTTACCGGCAACGGCAGAAGCGTCGAAATCGACCTTGCCGAGGGTAGTGTGGATGATACCGTTCTTGTCGGTACGGAAACGTACCTGACCGGCCTTGGCGTTCTTGACCGCGGTGGCGACGTCCGGCGTCACGGTGCCGACTTTCGGGTTCGGCATCAGACCGCGCGGGCCGAGGATCTGACCCAGCTGGCCGACCACGCGCATCGCGTCCGGAGAGGCGATGACCACGTCGAAGTCCATCTGGCCTTTCTTGACCTGCTCGGCCAGATCGTCCATGCCCACGATGTCGGCGCCGGCTTCTTTGGCGGCATCGGCATTGGCACCCTGGGTGAAGACGGCAACGCGCACGTCTTTACCGGTACCGTTGGGCATGACGGTGGCGCCACGCACGACCTGGTCGGATTTACGCGGATCGACGCCCAGGTTGATGGCGATGTCGACGGACTCCTTGAACTTCACGGTGGAGAGCTCGGAGAGCAGTGCCACCGCTTCTTCCAGGGAGTACGCCTTGTTGGAATCTACCTTTTCGCGAATGTTCTTCGCGCGCTTGGTCAGCTTAGCCATGATCAGAGACCCTCCACGTTTAGGCCCATGCTACGAGCGCTACCAGCGATCGTGCGTACCGCAGCGTCGAGATCCGCCGCCGTCATGTCCGGCTCTTTGGTCTTGGCGATCTCTTCGAGCTGCTCGCGGGTCACGGTGCCGACCTTCTTCTTGTTCGGCTCACCGGAACCGGACTTGATGCCAGCCGCTTTCTTCAGCAGCACGGCAGCAGGCGGCGTCTTGGTGACGAACGTGAAGCTGCGGTCGGAGTAGACGGTGATCACGACCGGCGTCGGCAGGCCCGGCTCGATGTCCTGGGTCTCTGCGTTGAACGCCTTGCAGAATTCCATGATGTTCACGCCGTGCTGACCCAGCGCGGGGCCCACGGGCGGACTCGGGTTGGCTTTACCTGCAGCGACCTGCAGCTTGATGTAAGCCTGTACTTTCTTGGCCATGCTGTTTACTCCAGTTGGGTGATAACGCCTTGCGGCTCCCCGGTGTACGTGAAGCGGCAGCGCCGCTTCACATGAAAATCGATGTCAGGCGCCGAGGGCGCGAACCTGCTCGCTGCGCTTTCTCGACTTGCTCTTCTGGACTTACTCTTTCTTGACTTACTCTTTCTCGACCTGGGAGAACTCGAGCTCGACCGGGGTGGCGCGGCCGAAGATTAGCACGCTCACCTGCAGGCGGCTCTTCTCGTAGTTCACCTCTTCGACCACGCCGTTGAAGTCGGCGAACGGCCCGTCGATGACACGCACCGACTGGCCCGGCTCGAACATGGTCTTGGGGCGCGGCTTGTCGGTGCCGTCCTTGACGCGATGCAGGATGGCTTCGGCCTCGCGGGTGGTGATCGGCGCCGGCTTCTCCTTGGTGCCACCGATGAAGCCCATCACGCGGGGCGTCTCGTTGACCAGGTGCCAGGTCTCGTCGACCATCTCCATCTCGACCAGTACGTAGCCGGGGTAGAACTTGCGCTCACTCTTGCGGCGTTTGCCGTCGCGCATTTCGACCACTTCTTCCGTTGGCACCAGGATCTCGCCGAAGCGGTCTTCCATGCCGTGCATTTTCACCCGCTCGATCAGCGAGCGCATCACGTGCTTTTCGAAGCCGGAATAGGCGTGGACGACATACCAACGTTTGGACATGAAAACTCCTAACCGATTACGCCGGACATTGCCCAGCCAAGAAGAGTGTCGATCAACCACAGCATGAGCCCGACCACAAGCACGGCCACCAGCACGATGGCGGTGGTCTGGATGGTCTCGGGACGTGTCGGCCAGACGACGCGCTGGATCTCTTTCTTGGCGCTCACCGCAAGCTCCATCAGCGCACGACCCTTGGTGGTGGTCAGCGCGATCAGACCGGCGCCGGCGCACAGCGCCACGACACCCAGCACGCGGTAGAGAAGCGCGATATCGACGAAATAGGTATTACCGACGACGGCAACGACAAGCAGCGCCACGACTGCCGCCCACTTGAGCCCGTCATGACGCGACTGCTGCACCTCGGCGCCATGTTTTACGGAACTAGGCTTCATAAAAACGAGACTCCTCAGGGTGCAACGAGCGACTTGGAATTCTGGAAAAAAGACATGCCAACCTGGGGAAGGTTGGCAGGCCAGGAGGGAATCGAACCCCCAACCTGCGGTTTTGGAGACCGCTGCTCTGCCAATTGAGCTACTGGCCTGTATCGTCGTGTGCGCAATGACACCTACGCTACAGCGGGCGCCATGGTAGCGGAGAAAGCTCCGCTTGACAACCCTGTCACTTCCACCACCACTCGGGCGTGGCGGCAAAGACGAAAAAAGCGAGCAAAGCCCGCTTTTTCCTGAATATGGAGCTCATGGACGGAATTGAACCGTCGACCTCACCCTTACCAAGGGTGTGCTCTACCCCTGAGCTACATGAGCTAAACACAACAACCGTTCGACTGGAGCGGGCGGCGGGAATCGAACCCGCACCATCAGCTTGGAAGGCTGAGGTTCTACCATTGAACTACGCCCGCTTGATCTATCGAAAATCAAAAACCGGCAAGCTCAACTGAAAACGCGCCTTGCGGCTTTCAACTCCGAACAGCACTGTCGCATTACTGCCATCGTACTGTCGTCGAACTGGTGGAGAGGGAAGGATTCGAACCTTCGAAGCTTTCGCGGCAGATTTACAGTCTGCTCCCTTTGGCCACTCGGGAACCTCTCCATCCGTGGCGGCACATTATGCCAGCCTCCAATTCGGTGTCAAGCTCGATAGTTACTTGATTTATCGTGGCTTGCAGCGCCTGAGCGCTCGTTACCGCCTTGGAACGCGCTGCATTCTGTCAAAGCAGCGCCGAGAATGCAAGCGCTGCGCGAATTTTTTCCAGCGACACCGGTTCAGGCACGCGCGGCGCGCCCGCCAGGCGACCCGCGCGCTCGGCGAAAGTGAGCGGGCAGATCGCCTCGAGCCCGCCGTAGACCATGTCCGGCCACACCGCGTGGGGCACCCGCACCCCGCGCGAGACCACCCGCGCATCGCCCCCGGTCAAGAGCATCGGCAGCGCCACGCCCTGCTGATCGCACACCTCGCTGTAGATACGGTTGATCGCGCTCACCGCCGCCATGTAGATGCCGTGATTCACCGCGTCCACGGTGCGCCGCCCGGGCTCCAGCAGCGCATCGGCTTCGCTGTCCGGGTCGATGGCGACGTTGCGGGTGCCGAGCTTGAGACTCTCCTTCATCAAGCGCAGCCCGGGGATGATGAACCCGCCCAGGTGAGTGCCGCCGGGCAGCACGAAGTCGATGGTGATGGCGCTGCCGCAGTCCACCGCGCAGCAGCCGCCGGCCAGCTGGTAGCCGGCCAGCACGCCCATCCAGCGATCGACGCCCAGCCGGCCCGGCTCGTCGTAACCGTTGATCACCCCGAGCGACTCCGGCAGCGATCGGGCCACGAACACATGGCGCACCTGACGGCGCAAGAGCGCCACCGTGTCGTCGAGCACCGCCGCGCGGGCCACGCTCGAGATGCGTACCGCCTCGACCACGTCGAGGTCCGGGATGTCTGCGCCGGGGCGCCACTCCTCGCGGGTCCACACGGCCCCGCGCGAGCGTATCTCGCTGCTCACCGAGTCCTTGAGGCGCCACTTGGAGAGCGTGTTGCCGATATCCAGATCTAGAATCATGTCCGCCTGCGCACGCTGATCTCACCGCCGGACAGGCGCCGCGCCTGGCCGCCCTCGCTGACCCACAGGTTGCCGCTGTCGTCGACGTCGCCGGCGACCGCCTCGCTCTCCTTCGCGCCCTGGAGAATGCGCACGTCGCTGCCGGCAAAGGCGTGACGGGCGTTCCAGTCGTCGCGCCAGGTAGCGAAGCCGCTCGCCTCGA
>NZ_JAMZBD010000018.1:0-15796 GCF_024158685.1 Halomonas sp. 707D4
GCGATGGTCTGCTTGATCTCGTAGTCCGGGGTCTCGAACTCGTCGTCCTCGACCACCGTCCAGTAGCGGAAGGTGTCGTAGTCGCCGGTGCGACGGTCGATGTGCACGCGCACGTTGGCTTCCTCGTGCTCGAAGCGCTTGCGCGAGGCGCTGGCCAGCGCCGCTTCGACCGCCTCGAAGATCACGTCGCGTGAAACGCCCTTTTCGTTGGAGATCGTGTCAACGACCATCAAGATTTCTTTACTCATGCGTATGCCTCGCCAGTAAACCTGTCCTTTTGTGCCTCGCCCCAGCCGTTGGGGGCCGCGCTTTTTTTAATCGTCGAACCGCGGGACAATCTGTGCAGCGTCGATGCTTTCGATCGGGAAGCAGTACTCCTCGCCGTCGATCTGAAGCAGCACCTCGTCGCCCTCGACGCCCGCGAGCAGGCCCTGAAACTTGCGACGCCCGTCGAAGGCGGTACGCAGCTTGAGCGCCACATCGTGGCCCTGGTAGCGGGTGAAATGATCGAGGGTATAGAGAGGCCGTGCCATGCCCGGCGACGAGACTTCCAGGCGGTACTCGCCGGGAATGGGGTCTTCGACATCCATCACCGCGCTGACCTGGCGGCTGATGTCGGCGCAGTCTTCGACGCTCACGCCGCTTTCACGCTCGATGTAGATCACCAGACGCGAGTGCTTGCCCTGGGAAAGGTGGTCGATGCCCCATAGCTCGAAACCCATGGCAGCAACGACAGGCTCGATCAGCGCGTGCAGCGCTGCATGTTTCGTGGCCACAAACGAAGCTCCTATAGCCGTTGCATCAGGCACCTGGCCAGGAGTCATGAGGAAAGCTAGGTGGCTGATTGACGTTACCTGAAAATGTGCGCCCGATGAGGCTTGCGCCGCTATCGAGACACGCTTGGCTCGCAAAAAGCTGCTTCGGTCGTCAGTGCGTTCTTCGCTCGAGGCGATACGCGACTAACAAAAAGCCCCTTCACAGGAAGGGGCTTTTCAAAAGAAACCTGTAGGTCCATCTCGACAAGCCGGTGTTGTGTTCTTGCCAGCATTTCGATCGAAATCGAAACTCGAGCTGCGCATACACCGTTTGTAGAAGATGGTAGCGGGGACCGGATTTGAACCGATGACCTTCGGGTTATGAGCCCGACGAGCTACCAGACTGCTCCACCCCGCATCAATCTAGGTGGACGATAATAGCCACTCAACCAACTTTCGTCAAGGGCTCTTTTCGTCTCAGGTGCCAATCCTGAACTCTGGGACGCAGATCGAAATCTGCTTCAGAATGGTGCCGAAGGCGGGACTTGAACCCGCACGACCGTAAGGTCACTACCCCCTCAAGATAGCGTGTCTACCAATTCCACCACTTCGGCATCAGGGGAGGCTAAACGAAAGCGGCGTCAATCACTTACTCGCCGTTTCCCTCTAGCACTGGCGCTGCATTATCCACACTATCGGACCCTTCGTCAAGCGTTGGAACACTTTGTTGTTGCTCGATCACGCGCGCGTCCGGAATACCGGCCTCCGGCGCCTGACCGGCCTGGGTCGCGAAGTAGGCCAACGTCAGGGAGGTGACGAAGAAACCCGCCGCCAGCACGCCGGTGGTGCGCGACAGGAAGTTGCCGCTGCCGCGCGAACCGAACACGGTCTGCGAGGCGCCGCCGCCGAAGGAGGCACCGGCATCGGCACCCTTGCCCTGCTGAAGCAGGATAAGTACCACGAGCGCGATCGCGATGACCACGTGAACCATCAATATTGCAACTTGCATGACGTTATCCTGCTGACTGACAAATGGCTAAGAAATCGTCGGTTTTGAGCGAAGCGCCGCCCACCAAACCGCCGTCGATATCCGGCTTTGCAAGAAGCTCGGCGGCATTGCCGGCGTTCATGCTTCCACCGTAGAGAAGTACCATCCCCTCGGCGAGGGTCGTATCCAGGCGCGCGAGGTAGCCGCGAATGCCGGCCATCACCTCCTGGGCCTGCTCGGGCGTCGCCGTGCGCCCGGTGCCGATCGCCCAGACGGGCTCATAAGCGATCACCAGGCGCTGACGCGCCGATTGCGCCAGCGGCGAGAGCACTGCCTCGACCTGGGCGAGCACCACGTCCATGGTGCGCCCGGCCTCGCGCTCTTCGAGCGTCTCGCCCACGCACAGAATCGGCGTGAGATCGTTCTCGAGCGCGGTCTTGGCCCGGGCCAGCACGTCGGCATCGGTCTCGCCGTAGAGGGCGCGGCGCTCGGAGTGCCCCACCAGCACGTAGGTGACACCGAACTCGCCGAGCATCGACGCGCTCACCTCGCCGGTATGAGCACCGGAGGCTTCGGGATTCAACGTCTGCGCACCCAGCTTGAGCGGCGTGGACTCGAACGCCCGCCGGGCGGCATCCAGGTAGGGAAACGGCACGATCATCGCCACCTCCACCCGGTCCGCCAGGGCGGGGGGCGCAAAGGCGCTTGCGAACGCGTCCAGCAGCGCCTTGGAACCGTTCATCTTCCAGTTACCGGCAATCAGGGGTGTGCGCATTCAGTATCCTCTCTCAAGGTGGAGCGAAATGGTATAGGAGCGGCCTTGTCAAGACAACCGCTGTCAACATGACCGTCAGGGCTCGCACCGCCTAGGGCAAAAGCGCCTCGACGCGCTGGGCGAGCCCCTCGGCCAGGGCCTGGACATCGAGATGGGCACGGCCTTCGACCATCACGCGAATCAAGGGCTCGGTACCGGATGGGCGCAAGAGCACTCGCCCCTGGTCGCCGAGCGTGGCTTCGAGCTCGCCGACCGCCTCATCGAGCGCCGGCGCGGCCATCACCTTTCGTGCATCGGTGCCGGCGGGCAGGCGCACGTTGACCAGCGCCTGGGGCACCTTCTCGAACCCCTTGAGCAGCGCCGCCAGCGTCTGCTGCTCGCGCATCATCAAGGCCAGCACCTGAAGCGCCGACACGATGCCGTCGCCGGTGGTCTGCACGTGGGCGCAGACGATATGTCCGGAGGACTCGCCGCCGAGCTCCCAGCCGTGGGCAGCCATCTTCTCCATCACGAAGCGATCGCCCACCTTGGCGCGCTCGAAGGGAATACCGAGCGTTGATAGCGCCATGGCCAGGCCGAAGTTGCTCATCTGGGTGCCGACCACTCCGCCTTCCAGCAGGCCACGGTCGAAGCGGTCGCGAGCGATCAGGTAGAGAATGTCGTCACCGTCGACCTCGCGGCCATCGGCGTCGACCAGCAGCACCCGGTCACCGTCACCGTCGAAGGCGATGCCGATATCCGCGCCCTGCTGGATCACCGCCGCGCGCAGCGCCGCCGGATGGGTGGAGCCCACTTGCTGGTTGATGTTGAGCCCGTTGGGGGCGGCGCCGATCACGCTCACCTCGGCGCCCAGTTCGCGAAACACGCTCGGGGCGATGTGGTAGGTCGCGCCGTGGGCGCAGTCGAGCACCACCGAGAGTCCGTGAAGGCTGAGCCGATCCGGCAGCGTCGACTTGCAGAACTCGATATAGCGACCGGCGGCGTCGTCGATCCGCGTGGCCTTGCCGAGATGGGCGGCCGCCACGGTCTCGAGCGGCGCATCCAGCATGGCCTCGATCCGGTCCTCGAACTCGTCGGGAAGCTTTCGGCCCTCGGCGGAGAAGAACTTGATGCCGTTGTCCTCGAACGGGTTGTGCGAGGCGGAGATGACGATACCGGCATCGGCGCGGAAGGTGCGCGTGAGATACGCGATACCCGGCGTCGGCATGGGACCCAGAAGCGACACGTCGACCCCGGCGGCAGAAAGGCCCGCCTCGAGGGCGGATTCGAACATGTAGCCCGAAATGCGCGTGTCCTTGCCGATCAGCACGCGGGTGCGGCCCTTCTCGCGGCGCAGCACCTGCCCTGCCGCCCAGCCGAGCTTGAGCATGAAGTCGGCGGTGATAGGCACCTCGCCCACCGTGCCGCGAATGCCGTCGGTACCGAAATAGCGTCGTGTCATGATAAGGATTCCTTGTGGGTCGACGGCTCGCAGCCTTCCTGGAGGACCGCCCAGGCCATGGTAACGGCATCCACGGTCGCGCCGACATCATGCACGCGTACTATTTTCGCCCCTCGCTCCACCGCCAGCGCCGAGAGCGCCAGCCCTCCGGGCAGACGCTCCTCGACCGGCCGCCCCAGCACCTTGCCGATCATGCTCTTGCGCGACATGCCGACCAGAAGCGGCAAGCCCAGCGCGTCGAGCGAACGCATCCGGTTGAGAAGGCGCAGGTTGTGCTCGACGCTCTTGCCGAAACCGAAGCCCGGGTCGAGCAACAGCTGATGACGGCCGATCCCGGCCGCCTTGCAGGCGCTCACCCGCGCGGCGAGGTAGTCGGCGACTGCCTGCTCGACGGGCACGTCATAGTGCGGGGCGTGCTGCATGTCCCGGGGCTCGCCCTGGCGATGCATCAGGCACACCGGCAGACAGCTTTCCGCCGCCGCGGCGAGCGCACCGTCGCGCTCGAGACCACGCACGTCGTTGATCATGCTCGCCCCGCGCGCGGCGGACTCGCGCATCACCCGCGCGCTGCTGGTATCCACCGATACCAGGGCGTCGAGCTCGCGTACCAGCGCCTCGACCACCGGCGCGACGCGGTCCAGCTCCTGCTGCTCCGGCACGGCATCGGCGCCGGGACGGGTCGACTCGCCGCCGACATCGATCACCGCCGCGCCCTCGGCGAGCATCTGCTCGGCGCGGCGCAGCGCGTCGTCCAGCGCCACGTGGCGGCCGCCGTCGGAAAAGGAGTCGGGAGTGACGTTCAATATCCCCATCACGCGAGGAAAGGAGAGATCGAGCCGGTGGCGGCCGCACTGCAGGAAAGGAGCGTGGCTCGGGGCCTGCTCGGGGTCAACGGTTGAGGTCATGGGACAGCCTGATGAATGAAAACGTGGAGGCTAATTGACCCATAGCATAACAAAAAAGGCGCCCCAGGGTGGGGCGCCTTCGTGGCGAGATGCCTGGCTCAAGGCCCGGCCGGCCCGCCGAGCGGGTCCGAGGGGCGACGGCGCGGTTCGTCGTCGTCTTCCTCGTCGTCACCGGGCTCGCCTACCTCCGCGTCGTCGCGCTTCGGCTCGACCTTGTCGCCGCCGATGGGCGTACCGCCGCCGGAGGAGTCGCCGTCGTTCCAGCCTTCCGGCGGGCGCGGGTCCTTGCCTTCCATGATGTCCTTGAGCTGCAGCGCATCGATGGTCTCGTACTTCATCAGCGCTTCGGTCATGGCATCGAGCTTGTCGCGGTTGTCGTGCAGGATCTGGCGCGCCTGCTCGTAGCACTCGTCGATGATCTTGCGCACTTCCTTGTCCAGGCGCGAGGTGGTCTCGCCGGACTTCAACTTGCCGCCGCCCTGGCCCGGGCCGCCGAGGAACTGGTGGGACTCGTCCTCGTCGTACATGATCGGCCCCATCTCGTCGGACAGGCCCCACTTGGCGACCATGTTGTGGGCAAGTTCCGTGGCCCGCTTGATGTCGTTCGAGGCACCGGTGGTCACGCCGTTGGGGCCGAGCGTCATCTCCTCGGCGATACGGCCGCCGAACAGCGAGCAGATCTGGCTCAGGATCTGCTGGCGCGACAGGCTGTAGCGATCCTCTTCCGGCAGGAACATGGTCACGCCGAGTGCGCGTCCGCGCGGAATGATCGTCACCTTGTAGACCGGGTCGTGCTCCGGCATGACCAGACCGATGATCGCGTGGCCGGCTTCGTGGTAGGCGGTGTTGAGCTTCTCCTTGTCGGTCATGACCATGGATTTGCGCTCGGCGCCCATCATGATCTTGTCCTTGGCGAGCTCGAGCTCCTCCATGCCGACCAGGCGCTTGTTGCGCCGCGCGGCAAAGAGAGCGGCCTCGTTGACCAGGTTGGCCAGGTCCGCCCCGGAGAACCCGGGCGTACCACGGGCGATGATCACCGGCTTGACGTCCTCGGCCAGCGGCACCTTGCGCAAGTGCACGCCGAGGATGTGCTCACGGCCACGGATGTCGGGCAGGCCCACGGTGACCTGACGGTCGAAGCGGCCCGGGCGCAGGAGCGCCGGGTCGAGCACGTCCGGGCGGTTGGTCGCGGCGATGACGATGATGCCTTCGTTGGCCTCGAAGCCATCCATCTCGACCAGCAGCTGGTTCAGCGTCTGCTCGCGTTCGTCGTTGCCGCCGCCCATGCCGGCGCCGCGCGAACGACCCACGGCATCGATCTCATCGATGAAGATGATGCAGGGCGCCTGCTTCTTGGCCTGTTCGAACATGTCGCGCACGCGCGAGGCGCCGACACCCACGAACATCTCGACGAAGTCGGAGCCGGAAATCGAGAAGAACGGCACCTTCGCCTCACCGGCGATGGATTTCGCCAGCAGCGTCTTGCCGGTACCCGGCGGGCCCACCATCAGTACGCCACGCGGGATGGTGCCGCCCAGACGCTGGAACTTGGTCGGGTCACGCAGGAAGTCGACCAGCTCCTCGACCTCCTCTTTCGCCTCGTCGCAGCCGGCGACGTCGGCGAAGGTGGTCTTGATCTGATCCTGGGAAAGCAGCTTGGCCTTGGACTTGCCGAAACTCATCGGCCCACCCTTGCCGCCGCCGGCCCCGCCCTGCATCTGGCGCATGAAGAACATGAAGATGGCCAGGATCAACAGGATCGGGAAACTCGCGATCAGCAGTCGCGTCCAGATGCTCTGCTGCTCCGGCTCCTTGCCGACGACGGTGACGTTGTTGCTCAGAAGGTCATCCATCAGCTTCGGGTCTTCCGCCGCCGGCCGAATGGTCTGGAACTGCGAACCGTCGGTGCGCTCACCGGAAATGGTGTAGCCGTCGATGGTGACGCTACGAACCTGTTGATTTTGCACCTGCTGCACGAACTGGGAGTAGTTGGTGGACTGCGGTGCGCTTTCCGTACTGAAATTGTTGAACACTGTCAGCAGCACGGCCGCGATGACCAACCACAGGATCAGGTTCTTCGCCATATCGTTCAAGGGGCTACCCTCATTACAAGAATCCGTCAGTTAACCGTCGATACTCAGACCTTACACTAGAGCACTCCGTTCAACCATTGCCAAAGCACGTTTGACTTTGGGCCATCAATGCCATATACGCGTTCACCAGGGTGGCAGGCGCTGCGCCCGCCGGGGCGGTGATCGCTTTACTATTGTTTCGGTGCATCGTTTCGGTGCATCTTCTATCGGTACGGCTTTGCACGGGTCATCCGCGAAACCCCTGAGCCAGGAAATAGACCTCGCGGGAGCGTGCGCGCGAGGCGCCGGGCTTGCGCGTCACCACGCGGTCGAACGACCCTTTCAGCTCCTTGAGATAGGCATCGAACCCTTCGCCCTGGAACACCTTGGCGAGAAACGTGCCGCCCTTGGGCAGGGTTTCCCGGGCAAGCTCGAGAGCGAGCTCGACCAGATACATCGCCTGGGGCTGGTCGATGGCGGCCATGCCACTCATATTGGGGGCCATGTCCGACATCACAAGGTCCACCTGCCGATCACCGAGCGTTTCCAAGATCGCGTTCAGCACGCTCTCTTCGGTGAAATCGCCCTGGATGAAATCGACCCCGGCCAGCGCGTCCATCTCGAGGATGTCCGAGGCGATCACCACGCCGTCGATGCCGACCTTCTCGGCGGCGACCTGGCTCCAGCCGCCGGGGGCGGCGCCGAGATCGATCACCGTCATGCCGGGGCGAAACAGCTTGTCCTTCTCGTCGAGCTCCAGGAGCTTGTAGCTTGCCCGGGAGCGATAGCCGTCCTGCCAGCGCTGCTTGACGTACTGGTCGTCGAAGTGCTCTTTCATCCAGCTGGCGCTGGTCTTGCTGACGGCGTGCTTGCGGCCTGGGGGCTTTTGCTGCATGGGGTGTCTGTCTGGCGTGAAGGCATGGATGTCGGAAACGACCGGGCGGGACGCTTTCACTCGACGACGTTTCGCCGTAAGATGGAGCGTTAAGCGCAAACCGGGATACCGCAAGATACCATGAGCTTGTCACAGGCACAAAAGAAAGCATTTCGCAGCATCGGCCACCATCTGAACCCGGTGGTGACGGTCTCCGAGAACGGCATTTCCGAGACGCTGCTCGCCGAGCTCGGCCGGGCGCTGAACGACCATGAGCTGATCAAGGTCAAGCTGGCCTTGCCCGAGCGCGACGACCGCGCGGCGATGATCCAGGAGCTGGTCAACGACAGCGGCGCGGAACTCGTCCAGACCATCGGCAAGATGGCGCTGCTGTATCGCAGAAACCCCAGCGCCAACCCCAAGCTTTCCAACATCAGCCGCTTCGAGAACCACCACGGCCGGCACTGAGCGCCGCGCTCGACGCCGCTGGCAGCGCGTCGAAAGCCTCGAAACGACAAAAGCCCGGGAGGAGACTCCCGGGCTTTTTTTGACCTGCCTGACGGCTAGAGGTGCTCGACGCTCTCGATCTCGTACTCGACGTCGCCACCCGGGGTCTTGACCACCACCACGTCGCCCTCTTCCTTGCCGATCAGCGCGCGGGCGATGGGAGAGGTGACCGAGATGCGCCCGGCCTTGATGTCGGCTTCGTCCTCGCCGACGATCTTGTAGGTCACTTCGGCGTCGCTATCCAGGTTCAGAAGCGACACCGTCACCCCGAAGATCACCTTGCCGGTCTTCGGCAGCTTGGTCACGTCGATCACCTGGGCGCCGGAGAGCTTGCTCTCGATCTCCTGGATACGCCCTTCGATGAAGCCCTGCTGCTCGCGAGCGGCGTGGTACTCGGCGTTCTCCTTGAGATCACCGTGCTCCCGCGCCTCGGCGATGGCTGCAATCACCGTGGGGCGCGCTTCGCCCTTGAGGTGATTGAGCTCTTCGCGAAGGCTTTGCTCGCCCGCGACGGTCATCGGGACCTTGTTCATTGACTTGCTCCTGCATGCAGATCCTGAAGGCGCCGCACCGTGATCTCCCGGCCGTACTCCAGCGCCATGCAAACGGCATTGGCACCCGCCAAGGTGGTCGCATAGGGCACCTTGCGCGCGAGGGCAGTACGGCGAATGATCGAAGAGTCGTTGATGGCTTGACGACCTTCGGTGGTATTCACGATATAGGCGATCTCGTCGTTCTTGAGCGAATCGACGATATGGGGGCGGCCTTCGTAGACTTTATTGACGTGCTCCACCGCGAGGCCAGCGGCTTCCAGGGCCGCTGCCGTGCCGCGAGTGGCACATAGCGTGAAGCCCAATGTTAGCAGAGAACGCGCGACTTCGATAATCCCCGCCTTGTCCGGCTCGCGCACCGACAAAAACGCCTTGCGCGGGCCATCGAGGGCCGGAATCGCCTCGCCGGCGCCGAGCTGCGCCTTGTAGAACGCCTCGGCGAAGGTGTCGCCGGAGCCCATCACCTCACCGGTGGACTTCATCTCCGGCGAGAGGATCGGGTCGACTCCCTGGAACTTGTTGAACGGGAACACCGCCTCCTTGACGCTGTAGAAGTGCGGCACGATCTCGCGCTCGAAGCCTTGCGCGGCGAGCGTGGTGCCGGCCATGCAGCGCGCCGCCACCTGGGCGAGCGACGTGCCGATGCACTTGGAGACGAAGGGCACGGTGCGCGAGGCGCGCGGGTTGACCTCGATGACGTAGATCTCGCCGTCCTGCCAGGCGAGCTGCACGTTCATCAGGCCCTTCACGCCGAGCTCGACCGCCATGCGCTTGACCTGGTCACGCATCTCGTCCTGCACATCCAAAGGCAGCGAATAAGGCGGCAGCGCACAGGCGGAGTCGCCGGAGTGGACGCCGGCCTGCTCGACGTGCTGCATGATGCCGCCGATCACCACCTGCTCACCGTCGGAGACCGCGTCGATGTCGACCTCGACCGCCGCGCTCAGGAAGTGATCCAAGAGCACCGGCGAGTCGTTGGAGACCTTCACCGCATTGGTCATGTAGTTCTCGAGTTCGGAGGCGTCGTAGACGATCTCCATGGCCCGACCGCCGAGCACGTAGCTCGGGCGCACCACCAGCGGGTAGCCGATGGTCTCGGCCTTGGCGAAGGCCTCGTCGAAGCTTCTCGCCGTCGCGTTGGGCGGCTGCTTGAGACCCAGCTTGTCGATCATCTGCTGGAAGCGCTCGCGGTCCTCGGCGCGGTCGATGGCGTCCGGGGTGGTGCCGATGATCGGCACGCCGGCGGCTTCGAGCTCGCGGGCGAGCTTGAGCGGGGTCTGGCCGCCGAACTGGACGATCACGCCGACCGGCTTCTCCTTGTCGGCGATCTCGAGCACGTCCTCGAGAGTCACCGGCTCGAAGTAGAGACGATCCGAGGTGTCGTAGTCGGTGGAAACGGTTTCCGGGTTGCAGTTGACCATGATGGTTTCATAACCGTCGTCGCGCATGGCGAAGGCGGCGTGAACGCAGCAGTAGTCGAACTCGATGCCCTGGCCGATGCGGTTCGGCCCGCCGCCGAGCACCATGATCTTCTGACGATCGGAAACGTCCGCCTCGCACTCCTCCTCGTAGGTGGAGTACATGTAGGCGGTGCTGGAGGCGAACTCGGCGGCACAGGTGTCGACCCGCTTGTAGACCGGGCGAATGCCGGCTTTCTGGCGCGTCTGGCGGAACTCCTTTTCCGAGACGCCTAGGAGCTTCGAGAGGCGCGCGTCGCCGAAGCCCTTGCGCTTCAGGCGGTAGAGCTCCTGGGCGGTGAAGTCGGAAAGCTTGCGCTCGGCGACCGCCTTCTCGGTCAGCACCAGGTCCTCGAGCTGAACGAGGAACCAGCGGTCGATGTTGGTCAGCGCGAAGACGTCGTCCACGCTCATGCCGCTGCGCATGGCGTCGGCAACAAAAAAGATGCGCTCGGCGCCGGCGGCCTGCAGCTCGCCCTTGATCAGCGCCATGTTGTCGTCGCTGAAGTCGGTGACGATCGGGTCGAGCCCGTCGTTGCCGGTCTCCATGCCGCGCAGCGCCTTCTGCAGCGATTCCTGGAAGGTGCGGCCGATCGCCATCACCTCGCCCACCGACTTCATCTGGGTGGTCAGGCGGTCGTTGGCCTGGGGGAACTTCTCGAAGGTGAAGCGTGGAATCTTGGTGACGACGTAGTCGATCGACGGCTCGAAGGAGGCCGGGGTCGCGCCGCCGGTGATGTCGTTCTGCAGCTCGTCCAGGGTGTAGCCGACAGCCAGTTTCGCGGCGATCTTGGCGATCGGGAAACCCGTCGCCTTGGAGGCCAGGGCCGAGGAGCGCGACACCCGCGGGTTCATCTCGATGACGACCAGGCGCCCGGTTTTCGGGTCCATGCCGAACTGGACGTTGGAGCCGCCGGTCTCGACGCCGATCTCGCGCAGCACCGCCAAGGAGGCGTCGCGCATGATCTGGTACTCCTTGTCCGTCAGCGTCTGCGCCGGCGCCACGGTGATGGAGTCGCCGGTGTGCACGCCCATCGGGTCGAAGTTCTCGATCGCGCAGACGATGATGCAGTTGTCGTTCCTGTCCCGAACGACCTCCATCTCGTACTCCTTCCAGCCCAGAAGCGATTCGTCGATCAGAAGCTCGTGGTTGTTGGAGAGCTCGAAGCCGCGGGTGCAGATCTCCTCGAACTCCTCCTTGTTGTAGGCCACGCCCCCGCCGGAGCCGCCCATGGTATAGGAGGGCCGGATGATGGTCGGGAAACCGAGCTCCGCCTGGATCTCCCAGGCCTCGTCCATGGTGTGGGCGACCTTCGCCTTCGGGCACTCGAGACCGATGCGCTTCATGGCCTGGTCGAACAGGTCGCGGTCTTCGGCCATGTTGATGGCGTCGGCGTTGGCGCCGATCATCTCGACACCGTGCTTTTCGAGCACGCCGTGCTTTTCGAGATCGAGCGCGCAGTTGAGCGCGGTCTGGCCGCCCATGGTGGGCAGGATGGCGTCGGGCTTCTCCGCCTCGATGATCTTCTCCACCGCCTGCCAGGTGATCGGCTCGATGTAGGTGGCGTCCGCCATGGCCGGGTCGGTCATGATGGTGGCCGGGTTGGAGTTCACCAGTACGACGCGAAAGCCCTCCTCGCGCAGCGCCTTGCACGCCTGGGCGCCGGAGTAGTCGAATTCGCAGGCCTGGCCGATGACGATGGGGCCGGCGCCAATGATGAGAATGGTGTTGATATCGGTACGCTTGGGCATAACGGTTCCCGCAAGATGAGTGACGATGGGCTCGATTGAACGTTTACAGCACCTGACGAATCAGCGGCGCGCCTGCATCATTGAAATGAAGCGGTCGAACAGCGGCGACACGTCCTTCGGGCCCGGGCTCGCCTCCGGATGGCCCTGGAAGCTGAACGCCGGGCGGTCGGTGCGCTCGATGCCCTGCAGCGTGCCGTCGAACAGCGAGCGGTGCGTGGCGCGCAGGTTCGCGGGCAGCGTCGCCTCGTCCGCGGCGAAGCCGTGGTTCTGGCTCGTGATCATCACCGTGCCGGTGTCGAGATCCTGCACCGGGTGGTTGGCGCCGTGGTGGCCGTGGCTCATCTTCACGGTCTTGGCACCGCTTGCCAGCGCCAGCAGCTGGTGGCCCAGGCAGATGCCGAACACCGGGGTGTCGGTCTCGAGCACTTGCTGGATCGCCTTGATGGCGTAGTCGCAGGGCTCCGGGTCGCCGGGGCCGTTGGCCAGGAACACGCCGTCCGGGTTCATCGCCAGCACTTCATGTGCCGGGGTCTGCGCCGGCACCACCGTCAGGCGGCAGCCGCGGGCGGCCAGCATGCGCAGGATGTTGAACTTCACCCCGTAATCGAAGGCCACCACGTGGTAAGGGCGCTCGCCCTGGGTGGTATCAGCGTAGCCCGCGCCCAGGGTCCACTCGCCTTCGCTCCACTCATAGGCCTCTTTACAGGAGACCTCCTTGGCCAGATCCATGCCCTTGAGCCCCGGGAATGCCCGCGCCGCTGCCAGCGCCCGCTCGACGGCGTCGTCGCCTTGCGCCTCGGCGCCTGCCAGGATCGCGCCGTTCTGCGCGCCCTTGTCGCGCAGAATGCGCGTAAGCCTTCGAGTGTCGATATCGGCGATGCCCAGCACGTTCTGGCTTTCGAGATACTCACTGAGACTCTGCTGGCTGCGAAAGCTGCTCGCCATCAGCGGCAGATCGCGAATCACCAGGCCGGCGGCGGCGATGGAGGCGGACTCCACGTCCTCGGCGTTGATGCCGGTGTTGCCGATGTGCGGGTAGGTGAGGGTGACGATCTGGCGGGTGTAGGAGGGGTCGGTGAGGATTTCCTGGTAGCCGGTCATGGCCGTATTGAACACCACCTCCCCGCTCGTGACGCCTTCGGCGCCGATGGCGATACCGTGGAACACGCTGCCATCTTCCAGGGCCAATATCGCGGGTTTGCTCAATGCGGGGTTATTCAAGGCAAGTTCTCCCATGCTGGTGGGAGCCTGTGGGCGCAGGCTCGGCGATCCGGTGTCGGCGTTTGCGGGCAAACGTCGGGTCGTAAAAAAGCGGGACGAAGCCGACAAGAAAAATCGGTTTCATCCCGCTTGTTGTTCTCTTCCGTGGCAATGCCATGGTGAAGCGTCAGTGGTGGCGTCGAACAGGGCCGGTGCAACAAGCGAAGCGCTTTCGCCGTCTTTTGCTACCTCACACACCACCACCCGGCCAAAATTTTTGGAATGTTACAGCATTCCGACGCATCAGGCCAGCCCGCCATGACGAATCATGCTTAGTCCTGAGTCAGGCCCAGCACGTCCTGCATGTCGAAACGCCCGGCCTTCTGGCTCGACACCCAGCGCGCGGCGCGCACCGCGCCCTTGGCAAAGGTCATGCGGCTGGACGCCTTGTGGGTGATCTCGATGCGCTCGCCTTCGGTGGCGAACATCACCGTGTGCTCGCCGACGATGTCGCCGGCGCGCACGGTGGCGAAACCGATCTCGGTGTCGCTGCGCGGCCCGCACTGGCCGACACGTTCGAACACGCCGTGCTCCTTGAGGGTGCGCCCGAGCGCGTCCGCGACCACTTCGCCCATCTTGATGGCGGTGCCGGAGGGCGCATCGACCTTGTGGCGATGGTGGGCTTCGATCACCTCGATGTCGTAGCCCTCGTCGCCCAGCGCCCGGGCGGCGGTTTCCAGAAGCTTGAGCGTGAGATTCACGCCCACGCTCATGTTGGGGGCGAAGACCATCGGCACCCGGTCGCGGTAACCATCGAGGGCCTCGAGCTCGGCATCGCTCATGCCGGTGGTGCCGATCACGATCGCCTTGCCGTGCTCGGCGCAGAAGGCGAGATTGGCAAGCGTCACTTGCGGCGCGGTGAAGTCGATCAGCACGTCGAAGTCGTCCTTGATCGCCTCAAGAGAGTCCACGGCGGCCACGCCGCTCTTGCCGGTACCGGCCAGCTCGCCGATGTCGGCACCGGCCAGCGAACTACCCGGCTCGACGATGCCGCCAGCAAGCGTGGCGGTCTCGTCCTGGTTCACGGCGCTGACCAGGGTACGGCCCATGCGCCCGGCCACGCCCACGATGGCTACTCGAGTCATGCGATCTCCTAGAGGGCGCCTTTGGCGGCCCGTGTCAGTGAAAGGCCGCGAGTATACCAGAGGCGGCGAAGGCCGAGCTCAGTTCTCCCAGACGATCTCGAGGGTCTCGTCCTTGGCGGCCATGCGCACCAGGTGGCTTTCGACCACACCCTCGAGCTGATCGAGGGCCTCTTGGTCAAGCGTCTCAATCGAGACCGAAAGCTTGTCCGCCTCGGCGTGCAGCAGGCAGGTGCCCTTCTCGTCGGGAAAGACGATTCTGGCGTCCTGGTCGGTGTACTCGACCTCGAGCTTGTGCGACCAGTGCTTGCACAGGCGATTGATCAGGCGCGAGCCCGATTCGGTGGCGATATCGGCGCGAGAAATCGGCATGAAGACTCTCCTTGATGAGGCATGAGTAATATAGACGTTACACATTAGCGCATACGCCTTGGGCAGCACCATGCGGGCAGGCCGCAACGCGATGTTTCACATCGAGCAACGCTGCGTTGCGTGACGCTCGACAGCCCTGTTTCATTGCAGGATAATGCACCCTGTAAATGCGAATCATACACAGTCAATGGCACCGCCGACCACCCGTGGGCACTGTCACCGCCCCGCCTTTTTCTGAGCCAAGACGGATACGTTCATGATCTCCCTTTCTACCCGCTTGCTGGCGAGCCTCGCCGCTCTGAGCGCCCCGCTCGTCTTCGCCGATGGCATCACCGTGGTGGACGTCGCCGGCCGTGAAGTCACCCTCGATGCGCCCGCCGAGCGCGTCATCCTCGGCGAAGGCCGCCAGATCTACCTCCTGGGCCTGCTCGAGCCCGAAGCGCCCTTCACCCATGTGGTGGGCTGGCGCGAAGACTTTTCCCAGGCGGACCCGGACAACTACGCCCGCTACGCCGAGCGCTTCCCCGAGATGGCACAGATTCCTACCTTCGGCGGCTTCAAGGACGGCACCTTCGACGTGGAGCAGGCGGCGGCGCTCTCGCCGGACGTGATCTTCATGAACCTGGAAGCCCGGGCGGCCACCGAGGACGCCGCCTACGACGACAAGCTCGCGAGCCTCGGTATCCCCATCGTCTACGTCGACTTTCGCGAAGACCCGATCACCCACACCATCCCCTCGATGCGCCTGATGGGCCAGATCATGGGTGACGAGGAGGCCGCCCAGGCGTTCATCGATTTCGCCGAGCAAGAACTCGCCCGGGTGACGGAGGTGATCGAGCGCGAAGACCCGGAGCGCCCGAGCGTGTTCATCGACCGCGCCGGCGGCTACTCCGACGAGTGCTGCATGAGTTTCGGCCCCGGCAACTTCGGCGAGTACGTCGAACTCGCCGGCGGCACCAACATCGCCGACGGCATCATTCCCGGCAGCTTCGGCACGCTCAACCC
>NZ_JAMZBD010000019.1:0-15580 GCF_024158685.1 Halomonas sp. 707D4
GGCGGGCATCCTGGACCACGAGACCGGCACCAAGGACGTGAGCGCCATGGGGGGGCTTCGCTCCAGCATGCCGGTGACGGCGACGATCGCCTGCGTGGCGGCGCTGTCGCTCTCCGGGGTGCCGCCGCTGTTCGGTTTCATCGGCAAGGAGCTGATGCTCGAGGCAGTGCTGGGGGCCGAGGGGTTGGCGGCGCTGCTGATCTTGATGGCCTTCGCCTCGGCGGTGCTGACCATCGCGGTGGCCGCGATCATCGCGCTTCGTCCTTTCTTCGGCCAGCGCCGCCAGACCCCGAAAGAGTCCCACGAGGCTCCCTTCAGCATGCTGCTGGGACCGGGCCTGCTGGCGGCCATATCACTGGCGCTCGGGCTTGCGCCAGCGCTATTGGGCGGGGATGCGCTGCTGACCGCGGCGGCAAGCTCGGTGGTGGGCACGCGCCTCGAGGTGTCGCTGTCGCTCTGGTACGGGGTGAACACGGCGCTGATCCTGTCGATCGTGAGCCTGGCCCTTGGCTTTCTGCTCTTCAAGCGCTGGGATGGCGTGCGCGGGCGGCTGTCCATTCTGGCGCCCATCCAGCGCCGCGGGCCGGAAGCCGGGTTCGATGCCAGCCTGCGCGGCATCGAGCGCTTCGCCGAGTGGCAGACGCGAATTCTGCAAAACGGCTACATGCGCAACTACATTCTGGTAATGCTGGTGGTGCTGATCGTCCTGATCGGGCAGTCGATCCTAGTGCGCCACTCGCCGCTGTTCGATTTTTCCCTGGATGTGCGCTTTCACGAGATCATCGTGGTCGGCACCATGGCCATGGGGGCGCTGTTCGCCACCGTCTCGCGCTCGCGGCTGGGGGCAGTGGTCTCGGTCGGCATCATGGGCTTTTCCATCGCGCTGATCTTCATCCTGTTCAGCGCGCCGGATCTGGGTATCACGCAGCTGCTGGTCGAGACGCTGACGGTCATTCTGCTGGTGCTGGTGCTGTTCCGGCTGCCGCGTTTCTCCAACCTGTCGACCAGTTTGGAGCGCATTCGCGACGGCGCCACTGCCGCCGCCATGGGCGTGCTGATCTTCCTGCTGGTCATCACCGCCTGGAGCATCGATCAATTCGAGCCCATCTCGACCTACATGGTCGAGAACAGCGCACCGCTCGCTTATGGGCGCAACATCGTCAACGTCATCCTGGTGGACTACCGGGCGCTGGATACGCTGGGCGAGATGTTCGTGCTGGCGCTGGCCGCCATCGGGGTCATCGCCATGCTGAAACTGCGCCACGTCACGCCCGGGGAAGGGAAGGCGGGTGGTACCGGCAAGCCGGCGGTCAAGGAGGAGCCCTACGATGGTTAAGTCAGGCACGATCATTCTCAACACGGCAGCGCGCTTTCTGATGCCGCTGCAGCTGATGTTCTCGGTGTTCCTGCTGCTGCGCGGTCACGACGAACCCGGCGGCGGCTTCATCGCGGGGCTGGTCGCGGCCGGGGGCTTCACGCTCTACCTGTTCGCCTTCGGGGTCAGCGCCACCCGCGAGGTGCTGCGCATGCTCGACCCGCGCGATCTGATCGGTGCAGGGCTATTGCTCGGCATGATCTCCATCGTGCCCGCCTGGTTCATGGACCAGCCGTTTCTGACCGCCCAGTGGTGGACCATTCCGGTGATCGACTTCAAGGCCTCGACGCCGCTGATCTTCGACGTGGGGGTGTACCTGGCCGTGCTGGGTTCGGTGATCGGCATGGTGATGGCGCTGATGGAGGTGGACAAGGATGAACCGTGACCTGCAAGGAGGGTACCTATGGAACCGTTGATGGCCCTGGCGATCGGGCTTCTCTACGCCACCGCCATTTTCATGATGCTGCGGCGCTCGATCGTGAAACTGGTGATCGGGCTGCTGCTCTTGTCCAATGCCGCCAATCTTCTGATCTTCACCACGGCGGGCATGACCCGCGGCGCGCCGCCCTTGATTCCCGAAGGCATGTCGCAGCCGCTGGGCCAGGTGGCGGACCCGCTGCCCCAGGCGGTCGTGCTCACCGCCATCGTCATCGCCTTCGGGGTGCTGGCCTTCGCCGTGGTACTGATTCGCCGCGCCTACGAAATCGTCAAGGCGGATGATCTGGACAAGATGAAGGATACCGATACGTGAGGCCCGAAGTCGCACTTCCCGTTCTGCTGCCGCTGTTGTCCGGGGCGCTGTCGCTGATGTTCTGGCGCTCGCGCCCCATGCAGCGCTTTCTCGCCGTGGCGGGCAATGTTGCGCTGCTCGGCGTCAGCCTCTGGCTGTTCGTCGAGGTTCTCGGCGATGGCTACATCACCATGCAGATGGGCAGCTGGCCGGCGCCTTTCGGCATCACGCTGATCGCCGACATGCTAAGCGCCGTGATGATCCTGCTGACCGGGATCATCGGCCTCGCCATGGGCATCTATTCGCTGGCCGCCACCGGGCGCGGCCACGAGAAGTTCGGCTACTACCCGTTGATGCACCTGCTGCTGGCGGGCGTGGCCGGGGCCTTCCTGACCGGCGACATCTTCAACCTCTACGTGTGGTTCGAGGTGATGCTGGTGGCCTCCTTCGCGCTTCTGATCCTGGGTGGCGAGCGGGCCCAGATGGAAGGGGCGATCAAGTACGTGACCTTGAACCTGCTCGCCTCGGTGATCTTTCTCACCGCCATCGGGCTTCTGTACGGCACCGTAGGCACGCTCAACATGGCGGACATCGCCCTGCGCATGGATCAGGTGGAGCACGCGGGCATGGTCGAGGTGCTGGCGGTGATGTTCATGGTCGCCTTCGGCATCAAGGCTGCCGCCTTTCCGCTGTTCTTCTGGCTGCCGGCGTCCTACCACACGCCGCCGGTGGCGGTATCGGCACTGTTCGCCGGGCTCTTGACCAAGGTGGGGGTGTATTCGCTTTTTCGCGTGTTCACGCTCATCTTCGACCAGACCATGGGCTACCTGCAGGAGATCATGCTGTGGGGAGCGGTATTCACCATGGTGACCGGTGTGCTCGGCGCCGCTGCCCAGTACGAGTTTCGCCGCATCCTGTCGTTTCATATCGTCAGCCAGATCGGCTACATGATTCTCGGTCTTGCGATCTACACGCCGCTGGCCATCGCCGGCGGGGTGTTCGCGATCATGCACAACATCGTGGTGAAGACGAACCTGTTCTTGATCAGCGGCATCACCCACCGCC
The DNA here is from genome assembly GCF_024158685.1 of Halomonas sp. 707D4. Taxonomy (NCBI): domain Bacteria; kingdom Pseudomonadati; phylum Pseudomonadota; class Gammaproteobacteria; order Oceanospirillales; family Halomonadaceae; genus Halomonas; species Halomonas sp. 707D4. The sequence continues at coordinate 3,171 of NZ_JAMZBD010000019.1, forward strand.
TGCAGGGTACCTACCAGCTCAAGAAGATGGGCGGGCTCTATCGCCAGCGGCCCTGGCTCGCGGTGGCGTTTTTCGTCTCGGCGTTCTCGCTGGCCGGGGTTCCGCCGCTTTCCGGCTTCTTCGCCAAGTTCGTCCTGATTCGCGCCGGTCTCGAAGCCGGGGCCTACGTCGCTACCGGTTTTGCCCTGGCGGTGGGGCTGATGACCCTCTACTCGATGGTGAAGATCTGGAACGAGGTATTCTGGAAGGCACTTCCCGAGGACAATCTGGTGCCCGCCGCGCAGACGCCGGTCGGTGACGATGGGCGGCTTCTGAAGCCGAGCCTGTGGCTGATGTATCTACCGGTGGTGGTGCTGGCCTTGATGTCGCTTCTGATCGGCGTGTTCGCCGAGCCGATCATGCAGGTCATGAACATCATCGGCGATCAGCTGTTCGCGCCCGAGGGGTATATCGACGCGGTGCTGGGCGCGCCCGGCGATGCCGAAGCTGCCATCGTCGAACCGCTAGAGCTCGACGCCGACGCCGTCGAGGAACCCGGGGAGGAGCTGCCATGACCGGTGCGATCTGGAATCTTCTGCTCGGGCTTGCCTGGGTACTGCTCAGCGGTGACTTCACCGGCCTCAACCTGCTGGTGGGCATGGTGTTCGGCTATATCGCCCTGGTGCTGATCGAGCATCAGGTGGAAGCGCTCAAGGGGTATCCAGCCCGCATCCCGCGCATCGTTCGCTTCATCGGCTTCTTCATCAAGGAGCTAGTGCAGGCGAACCTGCGGGTGGGCTTCGATATCCTGACCCCGCCCTGGCACATGAAGCCGGGGGTGATCGCGCTGCCGCTGTCGGCGCGCACCGAAATGGAGATCACCCTGGTGGCGAACCTGATCTCGCTGACGCCGGGGACGCTGAGCCTGGACGTCTCCGACGATCGGCGAGTGCTCTACATTCACGCCATGTTCCTCGACGACGAGGATGAGCTGCGTCGTAATCTCAAGGAAATGGAGCACCGCGCACTGGAGCTGTTTCGCTGATGAGTACCGTGATTTTGATCTGTCAGGTGATCATGGGGCTGGCCCTCGTGCTCACCTTCGTTCGTGTGGTGCGTGGTCCGAGCCTGCCCGATCGCGTGGTGGCCCTCGAGCTCTTCTCCACCACCGTGGTGGGGCTCGTCGGGGTATATGCAGTGCAGTCGGAGGTGGCGAGCTTTCTCGACGCCGCCATCGTGATCGCGCTGATGGGCTTTCTGGCCGCCATCGGCTTTGCTCGCTTTCTGGAAAGGGGAGGCCCCAGGGATGATTGAGGTCGTCAAGGGCACGCTGTTGCTCAGCGGGTCGCTGTTCATTCTGCTGGCCGCCATCGGACTTCTGCGCTTGCCGGATCTTTTGACCCGCATGCACGCGACGACCAAGGCGGCGGCGCTCGGGGTCATTCTGATCATGCTCGCCTCGGCGATGCACTTCGCCGAAGTGGGCGTGGTGGCGCGCTCCTTCGCCATTATCCTGTTCATCCTGATGACCGCGCCGGTCGCCGCGCACGTGATCGGGCGGGCGGGCTACTTCGTCGGCTCGAAGCTCTGGAGCGGCACCGTCAAGGACGAGCTCAAGCCCAACTACGACCCGCTGACCCACGAGTTGAAAAGTGGGCTCGAAACCCAGGAAAATGCCCGCCGCGTACCGCGAGAGAGCGATCCCGAGTAAGCGTTGACGGCTTTTGTCCTTCATCTTCATAACATGAGTTAATATTTAAACCGCCTTTCGAGGGCGGTTTTTTTCGGACTGCCGCTTGATAATGCAAAAAATTAGTCCATTATTTATGTACAATAATTGTATTGTATAAGACAATGTGTTCAGGTATCACATGTCGAAACGCTTGAAGAAAAGCGCTGACGCATTCAAGACCCAGTACCCAATATTCAGGTATCAAAAGCCTACGATGATCGCGTTCTATGCCTGCGCCCATAGTTCTAGCGACGATGGATGCACGGCTGACGTGGTGAATGCACGCGGTTGGATCGCTTGGATTCGCGACGTTGGCAAAGCACGCTTGGGAGGCTCCTAGCATGAACATCACTACCGATATTGTCTGGCTGCACGACAACTTGCGCGTGGCGGACAACCCCTTGCTACGATTCGATTCAAGGCCCGATCAACTGATCTGTCTGTATGTCCTTGATCAGCGTCTACTCGACGCGAGTCTGCCCGGCGAAGCGACGCCGCGGCTCGGGCCCGCTCGGTTACGGTTTCTGTGGCAAAGCCTCATGGCACTGCGCGGGGAGCTTCTACAGCTCGGTAGTGATCTTTCGGTGCGCATCGGCGATCCCTCGTCAATAGTTGTACAGCTAGCCGAACGTTATCAGGCGCGAAGTGTTCGCGTAGCCTCTCATTCGGGATTCGAGGAGAGCCAGCGAATCGATTGCGTGGCCGAAGAGCTGCCCTCCTGTACCACGCTCGAGCGTCTGGAGAGCGGTTATCTGTTCGATACTGACGAACTTCCCTTCAAGCTCAACGACATGCCGGCGAGTTTCAGCGCGTTTCGTCAGCGCGTCGAGAAACAGTGGAGCTTCAAGGAGGCGGTCAACGCGCCCTTCACGCTGCCAGGCTGGCCCGAAGACGCTTCCCGTGGTTTCCCGCCGCTCAAGGCAGTCAGCGAAGAGAGCGCCTTCTGGCTTCCGGACGACCGTCAGGGATTCGTCTTCATGGGAGGCGAAGCCGCCGCCCACCAGCGCTTGCATCACTATCTCTGGCAACAGAACGGCGCCGAATCCTACAAGAAGACCCGTAACGGCCTGCTCGGCGCCAATTTCTCGACGCGATTTTCACCTTGGCTGGCCCATGGCTGCCTCTCGGCACGTCAGGTCTACAAGGAGGTGAAGGCCTGGGAGGCAGTCAACGGCGCCAACGAGTCCAGTCAGTGGATCGTTTTCGAGCTGCTATGGCGCGATTACTTCCATCGTAATGCCCAGGTCGAAGGAGCGGCGCTGTTCGGCGATACCGCCATGCCGGTGCCTTGCGAGAGGTTCGATCTGTGGCGCGAAGGCAAAACCGGGGTGCCCTTCATCGATGCCGCCATGCGCGAGCTTCGATACACCGGCTGGATTTCCAGTCGCTCACGCCAGAACGTGGCGAGCTTTCTGGTCAACGACCTCGAAGTGGACTGGCGTCTTGGCGCCTGGTGGTTCGAGCACTGCCTCATCGATTACGACCCGGCCAACAACTGGGGCAATTGGGGGCACATCGCCGGCCTCGGGCGTGACGGCCGCAAGGATCGCTACTTCAACGTGCTCAAGCAGGCCAGGCACTACGATCCCAAGGGCCTTTACGTGGCTTACTGGTTACCCGAACTCGATGCGTTCGACGTCGGCATCGAGCGCCACCAGCCCTGGCGCAGCGCCCCGGAAAGCTTCGACGCGCCCTGCGTACTGCCAAGGCAGTGGGATCGCTGGCTTCTCGACGCTCCCGAAAGCGCTTCCGAGTCGGTATCCGAACCGATCAAGGTCGACGTTCCCCTGGCGCACGAGCGCCTGCCTGCGCAAGAAGCGCGGCTGGGCAAGTCCGTAAGCGCGCCCATCGAGGAAACCGAAGAGGCCGAAGAGTGATGCGCGGGACGTGCCTCGAGCGGGACTGGTAACGCGCACGTTTCTACGCCATCATCGATCTTCGCCAGGGATTGCCGAGAGATCGAAACCATGTCATTGAAAAGCAATACATTAGCAAGCTATCGTTGTGCCGGGTTCACGGGGGCGCTCCTGATGAGCGCGCTCGTCTCGCTGCCCGCTCACGCCAACCTGCAACTGATGAGCGAAGTGGATGCGCGAGCCGCCGAACAGGTCCAGTACGCGAGTTTCAACCAGTGGCTCGGTGATTTTCGCCGCCATGCGCGGGAGCAGGGCATCAGCGAGGCCACGCTGGCCAGTGCTTTCGATTCGCTGCGCTATCGCGAGCGTGTGATCGAACTCGACCGCTATCAGCCGGAATTCGTGCGCCCCATCTGGCAGTACCTGGATTCCGCAGTGTCCGATACTCGTGTCGCGACCGGTCGCGAGAAACTTCAGGCGCACCGCCAGACCGCCGAGCAGATGCAGGGCCGCTACGGCGTGCCGGCGGAGATCGTCGTGGCGATCTGGGGGATCGAGAGCAATTACGGCAGCAATTTCGGTGATTTCTCTACCCTCGAGGCCCTGGCGACGCTGGCCTATGATGGCCGTAGGCGCGAGTTCGCGCGCAACGAGCTGCTGTCGGCGCTGCGCATCATCGACGAAGGCGATATTTCCGCCGAGCAGATGAAAGGCTCCTGGGCCGGCGCGATGGGCCACACCCAGTTCATTCCCTCGAGCTTCGAAGCCTACGCCGTGGATGGCGACAACGACGGCCGGCGCGACATCTGGGGCAGCATCCCCGACGTCATGGCCTCCACGGCCAACTACCTGGCCAAGGCCGGCTGGCAGTCGGGCCAGCCCTGGGGGCGCGAAGTGATCCTGCCCGACGGCTTCGACTATGCCCAAACCGAGCGGCGCAGTACCCGCGAATGGGCCGCTCAGGGCGTTCGCGCCGTCAGCGGCGAGCTTCCCGAGTTCGACAGCGCGGCGATCATCGTGCCCGCCGGTGCCCGTGGGCCGGCCTTTCTGGTAGGCCCCAACTTCCGCGCCATCCTGCGCTACAACAATGCCACCAGCTACGCGCTCGCCGTGGCGACGCTGGGTGATGCGATTGCCGGGCGCTCCGGGATTTCACAGCCCTGGCCGCGCGACGAGGCACCTTTGACCCGGGACGATGTCAAAGCGCTCCAGCAGCGACTCAACGCCTCCGGTTACTCGGTCGGCACGCCCGACGGCATCATGGGGCCGAATACCCAAAGCGGGTTACGGGCATTCCAGCGCGATCAGGGGCTGACGCCGGATGGCTTCGCCACGCAGTCGTTGCTCGAGCGCCTTCGTTAGCGCTTCACGAACGATCGTTACGATCAAGATCTTTCAATCAAGGATGAACAGTGATGAGCAAGGTGTTTTCAACGGTAATGGGAAAGACGTTGGGCGTCGCGGCGCTTTCCGGTGCGCTGCTGTCCGCTGCCGGCGCCCAGGCGGACGACGAGCGCAAGGTGTACGGTTGGGTCGAGAACGCGGTGATCGCTCACTGGGACATCAAGGTGAAGGCAAAGCTCGACAGCGGAGCGCTGACCTCATCGCTCGATGCCCGCGACATCGAACTGTTCGATAAAGAGGGAGAGGAGTGGGTGCGCTTTCGCCTGCAGCTCGAGGATCAGGCCAGCGGCGAAACCTTCAGCGACGAGATCGAGCGACCGCTTCATCGGGAGCAGACCGTGCGCGGCGCCGGTGGCAAGGACGACCGCCCGGTCGTGCTTCTGGACATCTGCATGGGCGACACGATCTACGAAGAGCAGTTCAGCCTGCGCGATCGTGAAGACATGATCTACCCCATGCTGTTGGGGCGGCGTACCATCAGCCACCTGGGGCTTCTGGACGTCGAGAACACCTTCCTTCAAAGCCCGGAGTGCGCGGACGATGCCGAGTACGTCGCTCACGACCCCGACGACGACCAGGACTGAGTCGAACTCGCCGGCGTGCCCCGGGCACGCCGCTAAAACAGCTTCGACAACAGCGCCGTCACGGCGGTTTCCACCCGCAGGATGCGGGCACCGAGATGGATGCCTTCGCAGCCTGCTTCCAACAGCTGTTCCACTTCCCAATCGATGAAGCCTCCTTCCGGGCCGACCAGCAGCAGGGTCTGCTCGCTCACCTCGCGCGGGCAGGCGTTGGGCATGCCCGGGTGCGCCACCAGGCCGCGGTGGTCCTTCATCAGCATCGGCAATCTTTGCTCGATGAAGGGTCGAAAGCCCTTGACCAGCTCGATCTCCGGCCACACCGTGTCCCGCGCCTGCTCGAGCCCGAGCAGGAAATGCTGGTGGATCTTGTCGATATTAAGCTCCGGCGACTGCCAGTAGCTCTTCTCCACCCGCTTGGTATGCAAGAGCGTGAGGCGCTTCACACCCAGGGCGGTGACGTGCTCGAGCGTGCGGGCCAACATGCGCGGGCGGGGCAGGGCGAGCACCAGGTGAACCGGCAGCGCCGGCGGCGGCGCATCCGCGAGCGTGCCCAGTTCGAACACCGCACGGTGGGCATCGAGCTCGACCAGCGTCGCCCGGCCTAGGCGGTCGTTCATTATGCCCACGGTCAGCTCGTCGCCGGGGCGGGCGCGATGCACGTCGTGGAGGTGCTTCAGGCGGCGGGCGTCGGTCAGAGTGGCGCGCCGGCCATCGAGCTCGTGGGGGGCAAGCAGTATCAGGTTCATGGGGCTCACAAGGTCGTGACGGCAAGGTGCCAGCGGGTCATACGTTCGCCCGGCTTGCATGCGTGCGCGTTGCAGGCACAATACCTGCAGTGGCGACGAAAGCCTTTACCGCGTTTTAAGGAGATGCGCTGTGCGCGTGATTCGCAAATATGCCAACCGGCGATTGTACGATACTCAGCAGAGCCGGTATGTAACCCTCGAGGATCTGCGCCGGTTGATCATCGATGAAGAGCCGTTTCGCGTCGAGGACGCCAAGAGCGGCGAGGATCTGACGCGCACCATCTTACTGTCGATCATCATCGAGCAGGAGCAGGCCGACAGCGACGCCGAGGTGTTCTCCAACGACCTGCTCGCCCAGCTCATCCGGGTCTACGACATGTCCTCGCCCTTGCCGCTGGCCCGCTATCTCGAGCAGGGCACCCAGCTGATGCTCCAGCAGCAAAAGCGTCTGCAGAACCAGTGGCAGCAGGCGTTCAAGAACTCGCCCATGGAACTGATGCGCGAAATGGCCGAGGAGAACATGCGCTTCTGGCAGAGCGCGCTGCAAAAGCCCTCGCCGACGGACGACGACGATAAACCCTCGTGAGCCGCGAACGCTTGGGTATGGCATAATGCGTCATCGCAACGCATCCGTTTGAGAAGGAAATACATGAACGTTCTGACGATTGGTGGTGGCGGGCGCGAGCACGCCCTGGCGTGGAAGCTTTCGCAGTCTCCGCTGGTGAGCAAGGTGTTCGTCGCGCCGGGCAACGCCGGTACCGCCGGCGAGGGCGGGCTCGAGAACGTGGCCATCGATGCCACCGACATCGAGGCGCTGATCGCGTTCGCCAAGCGCGAGCAGGTAGGGTTGACCGTGGTGGGCCCCGAAGCACCGCTGGTCGAGGGCGTGGTCGACCGCTTCGAGGAGGAGGGGCTCGTGATCTTCGGTCCGCGCCAGGCCGCCGCTCAGCTCGAAGGCTCCAAGTCCTTCACCAAGGATTTCCTCGCCCGCCACGCCATTCCGTCTGCGGCCTATCGCACCTTCACCAAGGTCGAGCCGGCCCTGGCCTACCTGCAGGAGATGGGCGCGCCCATCGTCATCAAGGCCGACGGCCTGGCCGCCGGCAAGGGCGTGATCGTGGCGATGAGCGAGGCGGAAGCCGAGGCGGCGGTTCGCGACATGCTCGAGGCCAACGCCTTCGGCGACGCCGGGGCGCGGGTGGTCATCGAGGAGTTCCTCGAAGGCGAGGAGGCGAGCTTCATCGTCATGGTCGACGGCGAAAGCGTCGTGCCCATGGCCACGAGCCAGGACCACAAGCGCGCCTACGATGGCGATACCGGCCCCAACACCGGCGGCATGGGCGCCTATTCACCGGCGCCGGTGGTCACCCCCGAGATCGATGCGCGCATCATGGAGCGGGTGATCCTGCCCACCGTGCGCGGCATGCGCGACGAAGGCCACGCCTACCGCGGTTTCCTGTACGCGGGGCTGATGATCGACGCCGCCGGCGACCCGAAGGTGATCGAGTACAACTGCCGCTTCGGCGACCCGGAAACCCAGCCGATCATGATGCGCCTCGAGTCGGATCTCGCCGAGCTCTGCCTGGCCGGTGCCAAGGGCGAGCTCACCGGGCGGCACTGCGAGTGGGACAGTCGCGCCGCGGTGGGCGTGGTGATGGCCGCTGGCGGCTACCCGGGCAGCTATCGCAAGGGCGACGTGATCGACGGGCTCGACGATGCCGAAGCGACCGGCTGCAAGGTATTCCACGCAGGCACCGCCTTGAGCGACAAGGGCGAGGTGGTAAGCGCCGGCGGGCGCGTGCTGTGCGTCACCGCACTGGGTGAGAGCGTGCAGGAGGCGCAGCGCAAGGCCTACCAGGGCGTCGAGGCGATTCGCTGGCAAGGCGCCGAGTACCGTCGCGATATCGCCTATCGCGCCATCGCTCGCGAAACGTCGCGGTAAACCCCACACTCGACAAGGAGGCAGGCATGGCGCGCATGACGCTGGACTTTCCCGAGGCCCTGGTGATCCATCGCCACTCCTTGTCGGTGCGCATCACCGACATGAACTACGGCCGGCATCTGGGCCACGACGCCCTGGTGTCGCTGCTGGCCGAGGCGCGCGCTTGTGCGCTCGCCTCGCTCGGGTTTCCCGAGTGGGACCTGGCGGGCTACCCGAGCGTGGTGGCGGACCTGACGGTCACCTACCAGCAGGAGGCGCGCTTTCCCGAGCCGCTTGCCGTCGAGACCGCGATTCCCGATCCCGACGGCAAGGCGCTGGTGGTCCACCATCGCCTGCGCAATGCCGACGGCGCCACCGTGGCCACGGCGCGGGTGACGCTTCTGCTGGTCGATCTCGAGACTCGCAGGCCGGTCGCCGTCCCTTCAGATTTCACGCGTGCCCTGGCCCGCGCGCGAGGTGCATGATGTCGCGTGAATACCCCATCATCGCGGTGACCGGCTCCTCCGGGGCAGGCACCACCACGGTCCGGCGCAGCTTCGAGCGCATGTTCCTGCGCGAGGACGTGCACGCCGCCGTCGTCGACGGCGACGCCTTTCATCGCTACACCCGCGACGATCTGCAGCGCATCTTTCGCGACGAGCCCGAGCGCAAGGACGAGCTGTCGCACTTCGCCGTCGAGGCCAACCTGCTCGACCGCCTCGAGGGGCTGTTCATCGAGTACGGCGAGCACGGCTCCGGCACCTTTCGCCACTACATCCATGCCGAGGACAAGCAGCGAATCGAGGCCGGCTACCGGGTGGGCACCTTCACCGAATGGCAGTCGCTGCCCTGCGGTACGGATCTGCTGTTCTACGAAGGCTTGCACGGCGGGCTCGTCACCCCGGAGTACGACATCGCCCGCCACGCGGACCTGCTCATCGGCGTGGCGCCGACCATGAACCTCGAGTGGATCCAGAAGATCGATCGTGACACCAAGCTGCGCGGCTACTCCCAGGAGGCGGTGATCGACACGATCCTCGGGCGCATGAACGACTACGTGCGCTATATCCAGCCGCAGTTCTCGCGCACCCACATCAACTTCCAGCGCGTGCCGACGGTGGATACCTCCAACCCCTTCGAGGTGCAGGATATCCCGACCGATGCCGAGTCCTTCGTGGTGATCCGCTTTCGTGATCCCTCGACGGTGGATTTTCCCTGGCTTCTGGCCATGATCAAGGACGCCTTCATGACCCGCCCGCATACGCTGGTGGTGCCGGGCGCTCGGCTGTCGCTGGCCATGGAGCTGATTCTCGCCCCGCTGGTACGCCACCTGTTGGCCCAGCGGCGGTTTCGCTGATCGCTGCGCGGCGATCGCCCCCATTTTCGATCCGGTTGAAGACCGGCCCTGTCATTATGGAGAACGCCATGGAGTGTCTTTTCTGCAAGATCGTCAACCGCGAGATTCCCGCCGATATCGTCTATGAAGACGACCACGTGCTGGCGTTCAACGACATCGACCCCCAGGCGCCGGTTCACCAGCTCATCATTCCCAAGCAGCACATCGCCACGCTCAACGATATCGCGCCGGATCACCTGAGCGTCGTGGGACGGCTTCAGTACACCGCGGCCATGCTCGCCAAGCAGCAGGGCTTTGCCGAAGACGGCTACCGCGTGGTGATGAACTGCAACGCTATGGGCGGGCAGACGGTCTATCATATCCACATGCATCTGCTCGGCGGCCGCCAGTTCACCTGGCCCGCCGGCTAGACCCTCCACGATCCAGGGCAGGAGAGTGACCATGCGTGAACGACATCTGAGCCGTTCGGATCGCCTGATCTCGCACATCGACAGCGCGCTGCGCACGCTGATTCCCAACACGCGCGGCGCCCAGCGCACCAACCCGGCAAGCGGCGCACCGGAGGCAGCGCTCGACGAGCTGGAGCGGCGCCACGCGGCGAGCACGCTGCGGGTGCTGCACCTGGCGACGGCCGGCGTACAAGGGCTTTGCCAGGGGCAGGTGGGGCTCGTGATGCTGCCCAAGGCGCGTCTGCAGATCGACCAGGCCCAGCGCGAGGCGACCGACCACCTGGCCTGGTGCCAGCAGCGCCTGGCGCAGCTGGAAAGCCGCACCAGCTACTTTACGCCGGTCTACTACGGCGCCGGCGTCGGGCTCGGCCTCGTGAGTGGATGGGTCGGCGATCGTTTCGGGCTGGGCATGGTGGCCGCCAGCAAGGAAGTGCTCGGCCGCCGTACCAACGACCAGATGAGCTACCTGTCGAGCGACGATCAGCGCTCGCGGACGCTGCTGCGCCAGATCGTCGCCGACAATACCCATCATGCCCAGCTGGCGGTGGAAGCCGGCGGCTTGCGCTTTCCAGCGCCCGTCAAGTGGAGCATGGGCGCGCTCGGGGCGGCGTCGCTCAAGAAGGCGCGCTACACCTGATTTGACGAATGGGGCGGTGTGTCCAATTCTTCATGCGATACTATAGATAAGGAGATCGACCATGCTGGGCAACGCAATGCTGTTTCTCATCATCGCCATCATCGCCGGGGTACTGGGATTTTCGGGCATCGCCGGGGTCGCCTCGACCATCGCCCAGGTGCTCTTCGTGCTGTTTCTGATTCTCTTCGTCGTGTCGCTGTTCACCGGCCGGCGCCGCTGACCCAGGCACGCATGTGCGACCCGGTGCTCATCCGGCCATGAAAAAAGCCCCTTGCGAGGGGCTTTTTTTGTGCCGGTATCGACTCAGGCATCAATGCGCTTGTACTTCAGGCGCTTGGGCGTGTCGTTGCCGACGCGCTTCTTGTGATCTTCCTCGTAGTCGGTGTAGTTGCCGTCGAAGAACACCACTTCCGAGTCGCCCTCGAAGGCGAGAATGTGGGTCGCGATGCGGTCCAGGAACCAGCGGTCGTGGGAGATCACGATCGCACAGCCCGGGAAGGCCAGCAGCGCCTCTTCGAGCGCGCGCAACGTTTCGATGTCCAGGTCGTTCGAGGGTTCGTCGAGCAGCAGCACGTTGGCGCCCTGCTTGAGGGTCTGGGCCAGCTGCAGGCGACCGCGCTCACCGCCGGAGAGCTCGTCGAGGCGTTTCTGCTGGTCGTTGCCCTTGAAGTTGAAGCGTCCCACGTAGGCGCGCGACGATACCTCGTAGCCGTTGATGTTGAGGATGTCCTGGCCATCGGACACCGCCTCCCACACGGTCTGCCGGTCGTCGAGCGCGTCGCGCAGCTGCTCGACGTAGGCGATGTCCACCGTTTCGCCGATGACCACTTCGCCCTCGTCCGGCTGCTCCTGGCCGGCGATCAGCTTGAACAGCGTGGATTTACCCGCGCCGTTGCCGCCGACGATGCCGATGATCGCGCCGGGCGGCACGGTGAAGGAGAGATCCTGGTAAAGAAGCTTGTCATCGAAGCGCTTGGTGACGTTGTGGAACTCGATGACCTTGTCGCCCAGGCGCGGGCCGGGCGGAATGTAGATCTCGTTGGTCTCGTTGCGCTTCTGGAAATCACCGGACTGCATCTCCTCGAAGCGGTTGAGGCGCGCCTTGCTCTTGGCCTGGCGGCCCTTGGCGTTGCTGCGCACCCACTCGAGCTCCTGCTTGATCGCCTTCTGACGCGAGGCCTCCTGCTTGGCCTCCTGGGTCAGGCGCTGCTCCTTCTGCTCGAGCCACTGCGAGTAGTTGCCCTCGAAAGGAATGCCTTGGCCGCGGTCGAGCTCGAGAATCCAGCCGGCCACGTTGTCGAGGAAGTAGCGGTCGTGGGTGATCGCCACCACGGTGCCGCTGTAGTCGTGCAGAAAGCGCTCGAGCCAGGCGACGGATTCGGCGTCCAGGTGGTTGGTCGGCTCGTCGAGCAGCAGCATGTCGGGGTTCGACAGCAGCAGGCGGCAAAGGGCCACGCGGCGGCGCTCGCCACCGGACAGGTGCCCGACCTTGGCGTCCCAGGGGGGAAGGCGCAGCGCTTCGGCGGCGACCTCGAGCTTGCGCTCGATGTTGTGCGCGTCCGCCGCTTCGATGATGTTCTCAAGGCGTGCTTGTTCGCTGGCCAGGGCGTCGAAGTCCGCGTCGGGCTCGGCGTAGGCGGCGTAGACCGCGTCGAGCTTCTCCTGGGCCGCCTTCAGTTCGCCCAGCGCCTCTTCGACGGTTTCACGAACGTTTTTCTCATCGTCCAGCTGCGGCTCCTGGGGAAGAT
>NZ_JAMZBD010000020.1:0-15145 GCF_024158685.1 Halomonas sp. 707D4
GTGCTGGGCTGGATTCCCGGGCTCGAGGTGACGACCGTCGAATCCTCCTGCTGCGGCATGGCGGGAAGCTTCGGCTATGAGGCGGAGCACCACGACGCCTCGCTCAAGATGGCCGAGCTTGCCCTGCTGCCCGCGGTGCGCGAGGCCGAGGCCGATACCCTGGTGGTCGCCGACGGCACGAGCTGTCGTCATCAGATCCACGACGGGGCCGGGCGCGAGGCGCTTCACGTTGCCCGGGTGCTGGAACAGGCGTTAGCCTAGCGGTGGATACCCCAGAACAACAACGCAACATCTCTGACAGGAGGTTTTCGTGGCCATCTATCAATTTGGAGAGCACCGCCCGGCGATCGGCGATGACGTCTATATCGCCGAGACCGCCGACGTGATGGGGCGGGTCACCCTCAAGGCCCGCGCGAGCGTCTGGTATCGGGCGGTGCTGCGTGGCGATACCGAACACCTGGAAGTGGGCGAGGAGAGCAACATTCAAGACGGCGCCGTGCTGCACGCGGACCCGAGCTTTCCGCTCAAGATCGGCAAGGGCGTGACCGTCGGGCACCAGGCGATGCTGCACGGCTGCACGGTGGAGGATGGCTGCCTGATCGGGATTCAGGCGGTGGTGCTCAACGGCGCGGTGATCGGCGAGAACAGCCTGGTCGGCGCCTGCGCCTTCGTGAAGGAGGGCGCGGTGTTCCCGCCCAACTCCCTGATCGTCGGCTCCCCGGCGCGAGTGGTGAAGACCCTGCCCGAAGGCGCCATCGACGGGCTCAAGCTCAACGCCCAGAGCTACGTGGCCCGCGCCAGGGAGCACGCCCGCACCCTCAAGCGCCTGGACTGAGCCCGCTGCCCTCAACGAAAAACCACCCCGGTGGGGTGGTTTTGTAGTCATGCTTGGCTTGCGAGTTCAAACATCAGCGGATCATGGCACCAGCGGGTCCGTCACCCCCAGCACATAGAAGGCGATCAGCGCGATGATGCCGGTGGCGGTCAGGTAGTAGATCGTCGGCAGGATGGTGATACGAATGGTCGCGCCTTCACGCCCCAGAAGCCCGACCGTGGCCGAGGCCGCCACCACGTTGTGGATGGCGATCATGTTGCCCGCCGCCGCGCCCACGGCCTGAAGCGCGATCATCATCGCGGTGGAGATCCCGAGGGTCTGGGCGACGCTGAACTGAAACTCGGCCAGCATCAGGTTCGATACCGTGTTGGAGCCCGCGATGAAGGCGCCCAGCGCGCCGACCGCCGGTGCGAAGAACGGGTAGACGTCGCCCACGCCGTTGGCCACCGCCTGGGCCATCATCACCGGCATGGAGACGAGATCCGCCCCGTTGACGCCGGAGTTGATCAGGATACGCACCATCGGCACGGTGAAGATGAGCACGAATCCGGCACCGAAGATGGTCTTGGTGGATTCCGACACCGCCGCCTTCAGCTGGGCACCGTTCATCTTGTGCAGGAAGTAGGTGATCAATACCACCGCCAGGATGATGCCGCCGGGCAGGTAGAGCGGCTGAACGCCGCCGCTCACCCCGGTTTCCCCCAGGATGTTGGCCCAGTTGAGGTTGATCGAGGTCAGCGCGGCCTGGAGCGGCTCGAGGGTGCGCGAGGCGACCAGAAACAGCGCCAGCAGCACGTAGGGAATCCAGCCGCGCAGGGTGGACATCGGCGCCTTGCCCGCCACGTCCTCGAGCTTGATCTGCAGGTTGCCGATCCACTCGTCCGGCCAGGCGGTGGCCTCCGGGAAGTCCCAGGTGTCCTTGGGCAGCAGAAAGCCCTTGCGCGCTGCCGGGACCACGATGGCGAGTCCCACCATGGCGCCGATCATCGACGGGAATTCCGGGCCCAGCAGCACGCCCACCAGCATGTAGGGAATGACGAAGGCGAACCCGGTGAAGAGCGCGAAGGGCGTGATCGAGAGCCCCTCCTTCCAGGACTTGCTGGCCCCGAAGAAGCGCACCATCACGGTGACCAGGATCAAGGGCATCAGGATGCCGACGATGCCGTGGGTGATGGCCACTTCGCTGGTGATGGTCTGAAAGAACACGTCCCAGGTGGAGCCGGCGGCCTCGAGCTCTGCGGTGATGCCTGCCCGGTCCACCCCGGTGCCGACGCCGACGATGATCGGCGTGCCCACGGCGCCGAAGGAGACCGGCGTGGACTGGATCATCATGCCCACCACCACGGCGGCGAGCGCCGGGAAGCCGAGCGCCACCATCAAGGGAGCCGCCACCGCCGCCGGCGTGCCGAAGCCCGAGGCGCCCTCGATGAAGCAGCCGAACAGCCAGGCGACGATCAGCGCCTGCACCCGGCGATCCGGGCTGATGCCGGAAAAGCCGTTGCGGATCGCGGTGATGCCGCCGGAGTGCTTGAGGGTATTGAGCAGCAAGATCGCCCCGAAGATGATCCACAAAAGCCCCGCGGTCTGGATCAACCCCTGGATGGTGGAGGCCGCCACGCGGGTAAAGCTCATGTCCCACACCGTCAGGCCGATGATCGCGGCGGTCAGAAAGACGATCGGCATGGCGATCTTGGCGGGTATCTTGAAGCCGATCAGCAGAATGCCGGCCAGCAGCAGCGGCAGAAATGCCAGCAAGGCAAGTATCGTGTCACTCATGTAAACCGACCCCTTGTATTGTTAATTGGCTAATTTTTTTAACTGCTTAGGCCAGGCGATCCACCACCTGAGGCTATCGATAGCAACATACGACCCGCGCGCGCTCATGACCACTTTGGCAGAGGTGCCTGATCGTCCGTCAGAGCCTGGACGCGCTCGAACTTTGCCTTGCCTTCCGTTCAGGTCGCTGTTTTTCATGAGATTTGCACACGCGCCGCGATACCCCGCGAAAACCGCGCATTAGACTAATAGATAGCGCCAGGCGAAGGCCGACGCGCTCGCTGCACGGCTTGCGTGGCGCGGTCGCGCAGCGCATGCTGAAACGGTCGAATCATTACCCGGGAGTGAGTCCATGGATCGTATCGTGTATGACCTGTGCGGACGCGACGAGCGGCTGCGTTTTTCGCCTTACTGCTGGCGCGTGCACCTGTCGATGGCCCACAAGGGACTGGCCTATCGCACCGAGCCCTGGCGCTTTCAGCAGAAGGAGAAGCTTGCCTTCGCCGACCACGACAAGGTGCCGGTACTGGTGGATGGCGAGAAGGTGGTCACCGACAGCTTCGAGATCATGCGCTATCTCGACGCCACCTACCCCGAGGCGACGCTGCTGGGCGACGGGCTGGCCTGCCAGCGGGCGTTGTTGTTCAAGCTGTTCGTCGAGCGCAGTGTCAGCCCGGCCCTGCTGCGCATCGTGGTGATGGATCTGCTGGCGGCCATCCATCCCGATGATCGCGACTACTTCCGGCGCACCCGGGAGGCGGCGCTCGGAATGCGCCTAGAGGAGCTGCATGACCCGATTCAGGGGCGCGAGCAGCTCAAGAAGGCGCTGGTGCCGGTCAACGCGCTGCTCGAGCAGAGCCCCTTCCTCGACGGCCAGGCGCCCGCCGGCACCGATTACCTGCTGTTCGGAAGCTTCATGTGGGCCCACGTGGTTTCCCGGGAAGTGCTCGTCGACGACGCCACGCCGGTGGCGCGCTGGTTCGAAAAAATGCTGACCGTTCATGACGGTATGGCCGGGCGCGCGCCTACCGTGCGCGACGTGTAGGCATGGCGATGAAAAAGTGTCACGAAATTCATGTTGCACTGCACAAAATGCGCTGCTAGCTTACAGGGAGTCAAGGCAAACGCTTTGCTGTCGACCGCTGAGGCCAGTGCGTGTCGAATCGCTAACGACCAGGAGGTTATGTGATGGACAGGACCGCAGAGAACACCAAGCAGCAGTTTGAATCCGTTTTCGTCTCGCCCATGCGTTCGTACACGCTGGCCGCGCTCGACTACTACGAGCGTCTGCTGAGCGCCCAGATCGACGCCGCGCGTGCCTATTCCGACATGAGCATCGCCCAGGCGCGCACCTGGCTAGACGTCAAGGACGCCGAGAGCTTCAAGAAGGCGATGCAGACCCAGCAGAAGACTGCTTCTGATTTCATGGAGCGCATGAAGGGCGATTCCGAGAAAGTCACCTCGATCGGCCAGGACTTCATGCAGGACAGCCAGAAGATGGCCGAAGAGAACACCCAGAAGGCGGCTAACAATCTGAACAAGTAAGTTTCAGCGTCGTACCGTCGAGCCGCGCCCTCGGGCGCGGCTTTTTCGTGGGCGCTAGTCGCGCTCGCTCATCGCGATCAGCCGGAAGCGGGCGATGCGCACGATCTGTTCGATGGCGGTGACGCGCTCGATGGCCGGGGCATTGTCCAGGCGCGTCGCGAAGGCGTCGAGAATCGCGTGGCGATCGAGCCCCTTGACCGCGATCACGAAGGGAAAGCCGAACTTCTCACGATAGGCGTCGTTGAGCGCCTCGAAGCGCGCATACTCGTCTGGCGTGCATTGATCGAGCCCGGCGCCGGCCTGCTCGCTTCTGGACGACGCGGTCAGCTCCCCGGCAAGCGCTGCCTTGCCCGCCAGGTCCGGATGCGCGCGGATCACCGCCAACTGCTCCTCCGGGGCCGCCTCGCGCAGCGCCTGGCCCATCTTGTCCGCCAGTACCGACGGGTCGTCGTGAGTGGCATCCAGCCCCGACTCCCAGGCGTGGCGGGCGACCCAGGGCGAATGCTCGAAGACGTCGCCGTAATGGTCGAGAAACGCCTCGAGCCCGCACTGGCTGGGCCGCGGCGAGAGGCGGTGAGGGACGTTGCTTGAAGAAAGGGACACGGCGCATTCTCCTTAACCTGCGTCAACGGCATGGGCGTATACAATCGATGGTATCACCAGTACTCTTTGACCTATAGGTCAAACGACATCGAGCGCAACGCCAAGGAGACGCTATGGGATGGCTCACTACCCACGTACTGGACACGGCCAAGGGGCAGCCCGGCGAAGGCATCACCATCGAGGTCTTTCGGGTCTGTGCCGGCAAGCGCGAGCATCTGGGAAGCGTCGTCACCAACAGTGACGGTCGCTGCGACGAACCGGTGCTGCAGGGGGAGGACTTCACCCAGGGCGAGTACGAGCTGGTGTTTCACGCCGGCGACTACCTGCGTACCCACGGGGTCGAGGCCACGGAGCCACGATTTCTGGACGTGATTCCGCTGCGCTTCGGCGTGGCCGACGAAAGCCAGCACTATCACGTGCCGCTGCTGCTGTCGCCTTTCGGCTACTCCACCTATCGCGGCAGCTGAGCGGCGCGTCGGGCGGTGACGACAACCAGACAAGGAGCGGCAATGAGTGAGGAGCGAGCGGCCATCAAGCGCCGCGTGATGGAGCGCGACGGCGACGAGCGCCACGAATCGATCTACCGCGCGGTGAGCGATGCCATCGTGGAGCAGCGGCTCAAGCCCGGCGCGCGCCTGCGTGAGGATGCCCTGTCCGAGGTGTTCGGCATCAGCCGCACCGGGATTCGCAAGATTCTCCAGCGCCTGTCGCTGGAGCAGCTCGTCACGCTGACGCCTCGGCGCGGGGCCAGCGTCACCCGGCCCACGGCCGAGGAGGCCAAGGACGTGTTCGACGCCCGCCAGCTCATCGAGTGCGGGCTGATGAAGGACGTGGCGCGCCGGCTGACGCCCGACGACGTCCAGGCGCTGCGCGCCCTGGCCGCCGAGGAGCGCCAGGCGCTGCGCGGCGGTCGCCAGAGCGCGGCGATTCGCCTGTCGGCGGATTTTCACATCCATCTGGCCAGGCTTTCCGGCAATGCCGCGCTCACCGAGTTCGTCGAACGGCTCTGCTCGCGCTCCTCGCTGATCCTTGCGGTCTACGGCCATCGCGGCCACTTGGGCTGCGAGTCTCACGACCACGACGACCTGATCGGCTATCTGGAAGCCGGCAACGCCGAGCGCGCCACCGCTTTCATGAGCCGCCACCTGAAGGCCATCGAGGCGTCGCTGTCGATGGTGGAGGAAGAAGAGGACGCCCCGGACCTTCAGCAGATCTTCGGGCGCTGACGAAAAACGCCACCGGGGTCACCGGTGGCGTCTTGCCTACTCGTCCGATCCTAAACGCCCTGGTGGCTCATCGCCGGGGCCGCCTTGAACTCGCGCATCAGCGCGTAGTAGATCAGCCCGCCGAGCCCCGCGCCGATCAGCCAGCCGTAGCCGCCCAGCACGGCGAGCGCCGGTACCAGCACGGTGGCAAGCGAGAACAGCGCCGCGCCGGCGAAGGCCAGCAGCGCGCGCCGGTTCCAGCCTTTCACGTAGTAGTAGGCGCTGCCGGGCTTCGAGCAAAAGAGCTCCTCCATGTTCAGGTGCTGGCGCTTGATCAGGTAGTAATCCACCACGATGATGCCGTAGAAGGGCGCCACGATCGCGCCAAGGGCGTTGACGAAGCCCGGCACGCCGATCTGGCTGATCACGGAGACCCACAGCGCGCCGACGAAGAACGCGATGATGGCGGTGATCAAGCCGCCGGTCTTGAAGCTGATCTTGCTCGGGAACAGGTTCGCCAGGTCGTAGGCCGGGGGAATGAAGTTCGCCACCAGGTTGATGCCCACGGTGGCGGCGAAGAAGGTGAGTGCTGCGACGATGGTCAGCGGCAGCGAATCGACCCGCTCGACGATGTCCGCCGGGTTGGTCAGCGCCTCGCCGAACAGCACCAGGGTGCCGGCGGTGATGATCAGCGCGATGAAGGAGAAGAACGCCACGTTCAGCGGCAGGCCCAGCAGGTTGCCGAGCTTCATCTGGCGCTCGGTCTTCACGAAGCGGGTGAAGTCGCCGAAGTTGATCACCACCGCGGCGAAGTAGGCCACCATGGTGCCGACGATGGCGAAGAACGCCGCGACCGACCCCGTGCTCGCCTCACCGCTGCCGCTGAAGATCGATCCCACCGCCGGCAGCAGTTCGTCGCCCGCCTGGTACCAGACCACCCCCATCAGCACCACCATCACCACGTAGACCAGGGGCCCCGCCCAGTTGAGGAAGTGCTTGATGCGCTCGATGCCCTGCCAGAAGATCGCGATCTGGAACACCCAGACGATCACGAACGACACCCACGCCACCGGCGAAAGCCCGAGGAAGGAGGCGCCGCTGCCCGCGCCGACGAAGGCGGTGATCAGAAGCGCCACCGCGGTGGAGGCGAAGTAGGTCTGCACGCCGTACCAGAAGATGCCCACGATGGCGCGCAGCATGGCCGGAAGGTTGGCGCCGCGCACGCCGAGGCTCGCGCGCACCATCACCGGAAACGGAATGCCGTACTTCACGCTGGGCTTTCCGGTCAGGTTGACCAGGAACATGACGATCACCCCAGCCAGGATGATCGCCGCCATCACCGCCCAGCCGTTGAGCCCGTAGCTCAGAAACAGCGAGGCAGCGAGGGTATAGCCGAACAGGCTCTGGATGTCGTTGGACCAGACGTTGAAGATCTCGAAGGCGCCCCAGCTGCGCGCCTGTGGCTTGAGCGGGGCGAGGTCCTCGTTATAGAGACTTGGATCGATTCGTTGGATATCGAGCTCACTGACCGGTGGCTGCTCGTGCATTGTTGAATCCTTGCGTCTGAGGGAGTGATCGTGACGTTAAAAGGCCGCCCGAAGGCGGCAAGGGGAACGAGGGTTCACGAATTGAAGCGACGGCAGTGCGCCCAGTGGCGCATCAGCAGGTAGTAGGTAAGCCCCGCCGGCACGAGGCTTGCGTACCAGGAGATCGCCGAGAACGCCAGCGCCGCCACGATGCCCACCGCCATGGCGATCACCGCGGCCAGGTTGACGCCCTGGTACGGGCCCTGCGGGTCGTAGAGCTTACCGAGATCCAGCGTGCGGCGGCGAATCAGGTAGTAGTCCACCACCAGGATGGCGAAGATCGGCCCCAGAAACGCGGAGTAGGTCTGCACGAACAGCTGAAGCCCGGCGGCGGATTCCGGCTGTACCAGCTTCCAGGGGAAGGTGAGAAAGGCCAGCAGGCCGACCACGATGGTGGCGGTGGGAAAGCGCATCTTGAACACGTCCATCAGCACGTAGGTCGGCGGCACCACGTTGTTGAGCACGTTGGTGGTCACCTGGGCGAAGGCGATGAACAGGAGCGTGGTCATCAGAAGCGGGGTGTTGTCCACGGCGTTGGCGAACACCTGGATGGGGTCGGCGGTACCGGTCGCCTCGGACACCATGAAGCCGATCAGCCCCATGAACAGCGTGCAGGGCAGAATCGACATGGCGTAGATGGTGGTTAAGAGCCCGCCGCCGGTGCCCTGCTTGTGTTCGCGGGCGTAGTCGCTGACGTTGAGCATCATGGTGCTGTAGATGCCCAGAAACAGCATCGTCGCGCCCCAGAACGGCAGCCCCCAGGAGCCTTCCATGGTGAACAGGCTCGCCGAGAGCTCGTCGCCGTAGCGCTGCACGGTGGCGTAGAACATGTAGGTCAGTGAAAACAGGATGAAGGCGCTGCCGATGTTCTCCAGCCACTTGATGCCCTGGAAGCCGGTCACCGAGAGCGCGATCTGCAGAAGCTGGAAGGTGATGAAGTAGAACACCAGGTTATCGAAGCCAAAGAGAGTGGCCGACACCATGTTCAGCGCCCCCGCGCCGATCCAGCTCTGAAAGCCGTACCAGACGATCGCCGGCACCGCGCGCACGAGCCCGGGAATGCGCGTGCCGGTGAAGCCGAAGGCCGGGCGCGCCTGGACCATGAAGGGGATGCCGTACTTGTAGCCGGCGGCGCCGTTGATCGCCAGCGCCACGCCGATGATGAAACAGCCGATGGCGATGGCGAGCGTGGCCTGTATGAGGTTGAGCGTGCCGACCACGCTCGAGCCCATGGCGAAGGTGCCGATCGACACGCAGCCGCCGAACCAGGCCAGAAAGTAGGAGCCGCGCCCCATGATGCGCGTCTGCTGTGGCGCCAGGCTTTCATCGCCCAGCGCCTTGTTGCCGGAGTCGACCGGCGGGCTTGCGGCCTCTGTCGTCAGTCCAGAAGTGCTCATCGTACCGTCCTCGCAAGATTTATAGACGTTGTAGTTGTGCCCGGTGGTGCCGGGCGACGCTTGCGGCGTGGCGTGCTAACGGTGCTGTTCGAATATCGTTGTTATGGGTGTCGCGATGATCTCTCTGTTTTTGGCGGCCTCGTTATTGGCAGCCTCAGTGGCCCGGCGGCAGGCGAAGCTCGGAGAGCTCGGCGAACTTGCCGGTAAAGGGTTTCGGGCGCGGATAGTCCAGATCGCCGTGCTTGCTGGTCTGAAGGCCCAGCCCCACCAGCGACTCGGCGAGCTTGAGGGCTGCCCCCACGCCCTCCACCACCGGCAGGCCCACCTCGCGGCTGATCGCCTCGGTCAGGTTGGCCATGCCGCCACAGCCCAGCACGATGGCACCGATGCCGTCCTCGTCACGCGCCCGGCAGCACTCCGCGACGATACGCTTGAAGGCCGCATCCGGGTCGTGCTCGAGATCCAGCACCGGGATTTCCGCGGCGCGAATGCGCCGGCAGTGGTGGCGAAAGCCGTACTGCTCGAGCAGATGCTCGGCGATGATGCCGGTACGCCCCAGGGTAGTGACGATCGAGAAGCGCGTGCTGATCAAAGTGGCCAGATGAAAGCCCGCCTCGGCGATGCCGATCACTGGCGCTCGGGTCAACTCGCGGGCGGCCAGAAGCCCCGGGTCGCCGAAGCAGGCGACGATGTAGGCGTCGATGCCGCCTTCGCGCTCGCCCTTGAGCACCTCCTCGGCCACGCCGACGGCGCTCACCGCCTCGTCGAAGTGGCTCTCGATGGAGACCGGCCCGGCTTCTGGCTGGGTGGCGCTGATGCGCGTATCGGCACCGGCAAGCGCGCGGGCGGCCTGCTCGATCACCCGGGTCATCGACGCGGTGGTGTTGGGGTTGATGATGCGTATATGCACGGCAGGCGACTCGCGGTGGAAAAAAGTGATGTTTCTTGTATACAAAAATAGGGCGCTTTTTCGGGCGGTGCAACCCCTTTGGAATTGGACTATCGTGGTAGACGAAACGGTTTAGAGCATAAGCCTGAACGGCATATCGGCAGGCATGCGCAGCGCCCTGGGCGAGAATTCGAGCCCGTTGCCAGGCGGGTTGAGTATCGTATATTTTGTATACAGAAGTAAGTTTTCATTTGCTGCCTTCCACTATAACAAGGAGATGCCATGGCTTCCGGCAAAGAGCAGACCAGCCCGTTCTACCCGCGCGATCTGATCGGCTACGGCCCGACCCCGCCCCACGCCAACTGGCCGGGCAAGGCGAAGATCGCCGTGCAGTTCGTGCTCAACTACGAGGAGGGCGGCGAGAACTCTGTGCTTCACGGCGACCCCGGCTCCGAGCAGTTTCTCTCCGAGATCATCGGCGCGGCGAGCTACACCGACCGCCACCTCAGCATGGAGTCGATCTACGAGTACGGCTCCCGGGCCGGCGTCTGGCGCATCCTGCGCGAGTTCGAGCGCCGCGGTTTTCCGCTGACCGTGTTCGGCGTGGCCATGGCGCTGGAGCGCCATCCGGACATCGCCCGCGCCTTCAAGGAGCTGGGCCACGAGATCGCCTGCCACGGCTACCGCTGGATCCACTACCAGGAAATGCCGGAGCACATCGAGCGCGATCACCTGCAAAAGGCCATGGCGATCTTCGAGCGTCTCTACGGCGAGAAGCCCGCGGGCTGGTACACCGGCCGCGACAGCCCCAACACGCGGCGGCTGGTCGTCGAGGAGGGCGGCTTTCTCTACGACAGCGACTACTACGGCGACGACCTGCCGTTCTGGACCCGCGTGACCGACAGCCAAGGCAGCGAACACGACCACCTGATCGTGCCTTACACCCTCGACACCAACGACATGCGCTTCGCCTCGCCGCAAGGCTTCAATACCTCGGATCACTTCTTCAGCTACCTTCGCGATGCCTTTGATGTACTCTACGCGGAAGGGGAAGACGCGCCGAAGATGCTCTCCATCGGCATGCACTGCCGGTTGCTGGGTCGTCCGGGCCGGTTTCGCGCCCTGCAGCGCTTTCTCGATCACATCGAAGCTCACGACCGCGTCTGGGTGGCACGGCGCGTGGACATCGCCCGCCACTGGCCGAGCACCACCCGGCGCCCCGGCGCGCGTGAGCTGACCGACCGCCCAGCTCGACAGTCTAGCCCGACAGGATTTCATGACGCCTCATATAGGACAGCGCATCACCGCCCAGTTCGACGCGCTCAGCGCCCAGGAGCAGCGGGTGGCAAGCTTCATCCTCGATCACTTCGAGGACCTGGCCGTCTACAGCGCGGCGGATCTGGCCCGGCTGACCGGCGTGTCGAAATCCACCGTCAGCCGGCTGTTCAAGCGCCTGGGCTTCGAGAGCTTTCGCACGGTGAAGACCCACGCCCGCCAGCTTCGCAACCTGGGCGTACCGCTGGTGATCGACGAGAACGCGCTGCAGGAGAACGATGGCGTGGCGTTTCAGCGCCATCTTCTGCGCGAGCAGGAGAATCTGCGCCAGTGCCTCGCGGCGCTCTCGCCTCAACGCTTCTCCACCCTGGTGGAGCAGCTGGACAAGGCCCGGCGCGTGGTAGTGATCGGGTTTCGCAACAGCTACCCGCTGGCGCTGCACTGTCGCCAGCAGTTGATCCAGGCGCGTCCGGACGTACGCCTGGCGCCCCAGCCGAACCAGTCGCTCGCCGAGGAGATCGTCGACCTGCAGGCCGAGGACGTCGTGGTATTGTTCGGCTTTCGCCGCCGCCCCGCCGCCTTCGCCTCGCTGGTCGAGGCACTTGAGCGCTCATCGGCCAGGGTGGTGTTGATCGCCGATCCGACGGCGGTCGCTTTCGCCCCAAAGGCCACCTGGTTTCTGGAAACGCCGCTCGAGAGCCTCTCCGCCTTCGACAGCTACGCCACTGCCAACAGCCTGATCTGCCTGATCGCCAACGCCCTGCTTCACCAGCGTCTGGCGACAGGGCGCGCGCGCATCGACGCGATCGGCGATCACTACGGGGCGCTCGACGAGCTCGAATCCCTATCGGAGGAGGGCGCGGCGCACTTCTAGCCGGTCCACTGGGTCGCCTGGGCGAAGATCAGAAATGCCAGGGCGATTGCCACCCACACGCAGAACAGCGGGAAGAAGAACTTCACCCACTTCTGCCAGGGCACGCCGGCCAGCGCCAGGGTCGCCATGAAGTAGCCGGAGGTGGGGTAGAAGATGTTGCCGAGGCCGTCGCCGAGCTGGTAGGCCAGCACCGCCGTCTGGCGGGTCACGCCGAGCATGTCCGACAGTGGCGCCATCAGCGGCATGGTCACCAGCGCCTGACCGCTGCCCGAGGGCACGATGAAGTTGAACCCGAGCTGGGCGAAGAACATGCCGATCGCCGACAGCAGCGTCGGGAGCCCGCCCACCAGGTTGCCCAGCCCGAACACCAGGGTGTCCATGATCTGGCCCTCCTCGAGCATCACCGCGACCCCGCGGGCGATGCCGGCGATCATCGCGCCCACCAGCACGTCGCGAAAACCCTGGTTGAAGCCCGCGCAGATCTCGTCGGTATCGAGCCCGGCGATGAGTCCCACGGCGATGCCCATGACGATGAACAGCCCCGCCATCTCCATCATGAACCAGCCTTGGTAGAGCACGCCGTACACCAGCAAGGCGAAGAAGGCGAAGGTGGCCAGCGCGGCGAGCCTCTGGCGCGGGCTGGCGGACAGTGCCGGGCGCTGACTTTCGTGACGATAGAGCGCGCGCTTGTCGTTCTCCGCCGGGTCCCGGGCCATCAGGCTTGCCGCCTCGTCTGCCTGAACGCGGCGGGCGTAGCGCATCACGAAGGCGATCGCCACGACCAGTAAGACGACGAAGGCGAGGATGCGAAGCCCGTAGCCGGAGTAGAGCGGCAGCGCCGAGAGCTGCTGGCCAAGCCCCGTGTTGATCGGGTTGAGCACCCCCGTGGTGAAGCCGACGGTGGTGGCGCACAGGGCGACGGCGGCGGCGGTGACCGAATCGAAGCGCAGCGCGATCATTAGCGGCAGGATCACCGGCACGTACACCAGCGCAAGCTCCTGGGTACCGATGATGGTGGCGATCACCGCGAACACGGTCATCAGCACCGGAATGGTCAATATGCCCCGACCCGCGAAGCGCCGGGTCAGCTTGTCGACGCCGATCTCGATGATGCCGGTACGGCGCAGCACCATGAACATGCCGCCGATCATGAAGGTGAAGAAGACCACTTCGCCAGCGCTCATCAAGCCGTTGGGAATCGCCAGCATGAAGTCGGTCAAGCCCACCGGGGTGGGGTCGATCTGCTGGTAGGAGGTCGGGTCGATGGTGATGCGTCCGGCAGGACCCGGTACCCGGTCGAATTCGCCGGCGGGCACGAAATGCGTGGCGATCGCCGCCAGGGCGATGAAGACGAACAGCACCACGTAGATATCGGGAATGCGGCACCAGCTCTTCTTCTTGGGGGCCGCGGGGCGGGGAGCGTCAAGGTGATCCATGGGGGCCTCTTGCAGGTGGGCCGCTCGGGGCAGCCTCTATTGTGTCGTTAAGGTTCAATGCCGTTGTTTTTTTACATTGATGATCGTTCTTTCACGTCGGCAATCGTTCTGTTCGACGGCGCTGATGCTGGAAAACGCCGCCGGGGGTTGAAACGAAAGTTGTCATCGACGTTACTATTGGGAGAAATGTTTCACAAGCGTTTTGGCGGAAGGCGCTTCAAAGCGCCGGCCGAATCTTGTATACACGAAGAGCGTTCTCACTTTCGACGCTCCCTACTCTGACTCTCCACAAGGCCAACAATGTCTACCTCCTACTATGCCCCGCAGGGCGGTCATCCGCCGCAGACCCAGCTCACCGCCGACCGCGCCGTGTTCACCGACGCCTTCGCGCTGATTCCCAAGGGCGTGATGCGCGACATCGTCACAAGCCAACTGCCGTTCTGGCAGGGCACCCGCGCCTGGGTGCTGGCGCGCCCGCTCTCGGGGTTCGCCGAGACGTTCTCCCAGTACATCATGGAAGTGCAGCCCGGCGGCGGCAGCGACAAGCCGGAACCCGAGGCGGAGGCCGAGGCCGTGCTGTTCGTGGTCGAGGGCGAGCTGACCCTGACCCTCGACGGCGTGCGTCACGTCATGGCGCCGGGCGGCTACGCCTTCATACCGCCGGGCGCCGAGTGGCGGGCGCGCAACGATTCCCAGACGCCGGTGCGCTTTCACTGGATCCGCAAGGCGTACGAGTTCGTCGACGGGCTCGAAGTGCCGGAAGCCTTCGTCACCAACGAGCAGGCGATCGCGCCCTCCGAGATGCCGGGCACCGAGGGGCGCTGGTCGACCACCCGCTTCGTCGACCCCATGGACGTGCGCCACGACATGCACGTCACCATCGTCAACTTCCTGCCCGGCGGCGTGATTCCCTTCGATGAGACCCACGTGATGGAGCACGGCCTCTACGTGCTGGAAGGCAAGGCGGTGTACCACTTGAACCAGCAGTGGATCGAGGTGGAAGCGGGGGATTTCATGTGGCTGCGCGCCTTCTGCCCCCAGGCCTGCTACGCCGGCGGTCCAGGGCCGTTTCGCTACCTGCTCTACAAGGACGTAAACCGCCACGCCAAGCTCAAGCTGTTTCGCTGATCGCTAGAGGAAAATGCCATGCTGACACTGACCGTCGAACCGCTCACCGCCGAGGCCTTCGCGCCCTTCGGCGAGGTGATCGATGCGCGCGTATCCTCGTCGTTTCCCATCAACGCCGGGCGCACCCAGCGTCATCACGACCTGGCACGGGTGGAAACTTATGGCGAGAACGCCCATACCCTGATCAACATCTTCGTCAGCCAGCCGGTGACGCTGCCGCTCGCGCTGACCTTTCTGGAGCGCCACCCCCAGGGCAGCCAGGCCTTCATGCCGCTGCACGGCGAGCGCTTCATCGTGGTGGTGGCCCCCAAGGGCGAGACGATCGAGCCGGGGGCGGTACGCGCCTTCGTGACCGACGGTCGCCAGGGAGTGAACTACGCCGCCGGCACCTGGCACGCCATCAACTCGGTGCTGGAGCGCGAGGGCGAGTTCCTGGTCGTCGACCGGGGCGGGGAGGGCGACAACTGCGACGAGTACCCGCTCGACATCGAAGTGCGGCTCGCATGAGCCGGCCTCGACGCTGCGTCACACTCTTTTGCCCGGCTTTTTGCTAAGCTAGGCGCGACCGACCCGTCCACCACCGATCAGGATGCCCA
>NZ_JAMZBD010000021.1:0-14873 GCF_024158685.1 Halomonas sp. 707D4
GATCAGCCCCGGACCGCTGGAGGCATCGAGCCCGTTGGCGAAGACGATCGGGAAGATCGCCAGCCCCGCCAGCAGCGCGATGACGGTATCCAGCACGATGACCGTGCGCGCGGTGCTCAGAAGGTTCACGTCCTCGCCCAGGTACGAGCCGTAGGCCATCATGATGCCCATGCCGAGCGACAAGGTGAAGAAGGCCTGCCCCATGGCGGCCAGCATGACACTACCGTCGAGCGCGCCCCAGTCCGGGCTGAACATGAAGGAGAACGCCTCGCCGAAGAAGCCGCTCGTCGCGCCATAGCCCACCAGTATCAGCAGCAGCACGACCAGCAGCGGCATCAGCACGCGGGCGGCGGCTTCGAGGCCCTTGGTCACCCCGCGCGCAACGATGCCCACGACCAGCACCATGAACAGCGTGTGCCAGATCAGAAGCGTCTCGGGATCGCCCAGCAGGCCCTCGAAGGCGGCGCCGCTGGCGTCGGCATCCTGAGCGGTGAACGAACCCATCACCGAACCCAGGGTATAGTTGAGCGACCAGCCGCCGATCACGCTATAGAAGGAGAGAATCAAGAACGCCGCCAGTACGCCGCTGACGCCCACCAGCGCCCAGCTGCGGCTGCGGCCATGGCGCGTGGCGAGGTCCGCCATGGTATTGATCGGGTTCTTCTGTCCGCGCCGGCCGATCATCCACTCGGCGACCAGAATCGGCAGGCCCACCAGCGCCACGCACGCCAGGTAGACCAGAACGAAGGCGGCGCCGCCGCTCTCGCCGGTCAGATAGGAAAAGCGCCAGATATTGCCCAGGCCGACCGCCGAGCCCGCTGCCGCCAGCACGAAGCCCATACGCGAGGACCACTGTGCGTGTGCCAGTTTTGCCATACATCACCTAAAGTTTTCGGATTGTCATGCGCCGTATGCGCCGCTGCACGCCCTTCGATACAAGACGCGGCGGCGAAAGTACGCGCAATTTATATGAACGCTCCACGCCTTGCCAGTGACACTTTGGCTAGGTCGAGTGAGGTTAAACGTAAAAGCAGAGGCGTATCAGAAGAGTGACGTCTGGCTTTCACCGGGGAAATCGTCAAGTGATGGCAGAACGATACGCTCACGCAGCGCCTCGTAAAGCAGCCGCGCCATCTGCGGGGATTCGCGGTTGTCGGCGGTATGCACAAATAAGAAAGGGGTTTTCCCCTGATTTATCCACAGGGCGATCCGCTCGATCCAAGGGGCGAAATAGCCGCTATTGATGGTCTTGTCAATATGGCCGATGAAACGCACGATCGGTCGATTCGCCGTCGAGAGCACGTGCAGCGGGAGTCTCGGCTTTTCGCCCTGCGCCTTGATGAGCCCTTCATGATGGCCAGCCGGGGTCGAGAACACCGGGCGTACGTCGAGCATGACCCGGTCTACGCCGTGAGTTATCAACAATTGGTTGAGCGCCTTCTCGGCCGCATCCTTGGCAAAGAATGCCGGATGGCGCACTTCGACCGCGCAGGGCAGCTCACTCGGCCACTGGCGCAGCAGCGCCTCGAGCCGAGGCAGCTCGTCCGGCTCGAAATCCCGCGGCAGTTGCACCATGGTCGGCCCCATCCGATCGTGCAGCGGGGAAAATGCCTCCAGAAACGCCCACGCTTCATCCAGCCGGGCCAGGCGCTGCTCGTGGGTGACCCGGGCGGGAAGCTTCAGGCAGAACCGGAAGTTGCGCGGCGTTTGGCGCGCCCAGGCGGCGATGGTCGCAGGCTTCGGCGCGCCGCTGTAGAAGGTGGTATTGCCCTCGACGCTCGAGAACACCGCGGCGTAGTCGCTGAGCAGATCGGTCTTCGCGTGGGGCGGGTAGAGCGTGCCCTGCCAATCCGGGTTGGCCCACATGGGCAGGCCCAGGTAGAGAGGGTGGGTCGTTAACATTGACTCGCCAGATAAAGCATCACGTTGTGAGAATAACGATCAGAAGCGATATTCAGCTCGTAATCGTAGCGCGGATCTGTGCCGCTTTTTCCTGAAGAAGCGGTAGATACTCCTGAAGCAGCGTATCCATGTCTATGCGAGCTGCATTCGTGCTGATGTTAATGGCTCCAAGCAGTTGCCCGGTCGCATTGAAAGCCGGTACGGCAAGTGAGCGTAGGCCAGAATCCAGTTCCTGGTCAGCGATCGCGTAGCCTTGCTGGCGAACGGTATGAATTCGCTTTCTGAGCGACTCTTTATCAATGAGCGTTTTATCAGTGTGGCGCTCCAATGAAATGCGCTCTATATAGGCGTCGAGAGCTGGCTCCGATAGTTGGGCCAGCAGCACGTGACCCATGGAGGTATAAGCCGCAGGCAAACGAGTCCCGATAGAGAGTGTGATGGCCATCAGGCGATGCGGAGCGGCTGATCGCGCAATATAAATGACCTCATCGCCTTCGAGTTGCCCAAGGGAAGAGGATTCTCCGGTCTGAAGGGTAATATCTTCCAGAAACTGTTGGATGACGCTACGATAATTGTTCGCAGAAAGAAACGCATAGCCCAGCTGTAAAACCTTTGGTGCCAGTTCGAAATAGCGCTGATGCTTTCGAACGTAGCCTAAAGCGTGCAGTGTAAGCAGAAAACGGCGCGCCTTGGCCCGGTTCATGCCGGTACGCGCGGCGACCTCGCTCAAGGTCATGCGCGAATGGGCGTCGTCAAAGGCGAGAATGACGTCTAGCCCGCTGGAGAGGGCGGAGACGAAATCACGGCTGTCCGACGTGAGCGTATCTTCCTGTAAAGCGTCTTTCATAACGAATCATTGACCGATGGGCGCGCAGTTGAAACCCTGAATCTAACACGATGTTCGAATAGCGAACAATTATTCGATCGTTTTGGGCGCTGTATTCGCTGACAGTATCGTCATGCTTCACTAACGAAGAGCCCTTTTGATGAAACAGAAAAAAATTACCGTATTACACGGGCCGAACCTCAATCTTTTGGGCACTCGCCAGCCCGAGATCTACGGCGCCGACACGCTAGATAACGTGAACAACCGGTTGAGCGAAGCGGCGCTGATGGCCGGCTGGGAGGTCGTCTGCTTTCAAAGTAACCATGAAGGCGCCTTGATCGATGCGATTCACGCCGCCCGTCTGGACGGAACGCACGCGATCATCATCAACCCGGCGGCCTATACCCACACATCCGTTGCCATTCTCGATGCGCTCAACGCGTTCGAGGGCACTGTGTTCGAGGTGCACATCTCCAACGTTCACAAGCGCGAAAGCTTTCGCCACCACTCCTATGTGTCGCTGCGCGCCGACGGCGTCATCGCCGGGCTCGGCACACACGGGTACCGGGCCGCGCTCGACGCCATCATCAAAAGCGAAGACGCCTCTTAGAGCGCCAGCGACGGGGTATGCAGCAGCAGCGCGATGATCAGGCTCAGCGTGACAAACGATGCCACCGTCGCAGTCAGCATGGCCGCCGCGCTCATGTCGCCCACACCATAGCGCTGGCCGAACAGCGGATAGATGCTGATCATCGGCGCCGAGGCGAATAAAACGGCGCCGACGATGTACACCGGGTCGATGCCAGGTATCACCAAAAAGGCCGCGAGTACCGCCAGCGGATGGATCAGCAGCTTGCCGATCACGATCAGGCTGACGTGCCGGGTCTGCCCCTTGAGCCTCAAGCCGAACAGCGCGCCCCCGATCACGAACAGCGCCGCCGGCCCCGCTGCCTCTGCAAGCATGTCGACCGCCTTGGCCAGCGGCGCCGGCAGTAGAAGGCCAGAGCCTGCAAGGCTCAATGCGATCGCAAGCCCGACCAGTACCGGATTTTTGATCAGATTGAGCGCGGTTTTCTTGAGCGTCGTGGCCAGCCGCCCGCTGCGCTGGCTCGCCATTTCCGCCAGAACAAGCGCGGTGGGAATGATCAGCAGGTTCTCGACCATCATGTTCAGCGCCAACAGCACCGCCGCTGGCGAGCCGATGACCATCGCCGCTACCGGGTAGCCGATGAATCCGCTGTTGGCCGCCGCCATGCCAAGCGCCTGCATGGCCCCAGCCGCCAGGTTCTCGCGTTCGCGCCGCAAGCTGATCAGAAGCCCCAAACCGAACACCAGCGCCGACGCCAGCCCGTAAGCCACCAGGTAGTTGAGCTGAAGGATGTCGCCCAGCGGCTGCTGATTGAAAGCGCGTATTACCAGCGCCGGCAGCGCCAGGTAGAGCACGAAAATACTCACGCCCTGCATCTTCTCGGCACTCATCAGCCGGCTACGTCTGGCGACATAGCCAGCACCGATCAATAGAAAGATAGGCGTTGTGATCGCAAGAATGGCGAGCATGGAGATCCTTGTCGGCCCGTGAAGCACATGTTCGTTTCACTCGCTGCCAGGTGTATCCAGCTCATTCTGGGACCGAAAGGCGTCTCAAGAAGCTGCCGACGGGGTCACCAGTCGGTCGATATAGTGCTGGCGCAGTGAAATGACGTGCGCATCGATACTATCAGCGCTCAGCCGATCCGCGGTAAAGAAGCGAAACGCGTCCACGCCCTGAAAGACGAAAAGCTCGACCCCGGATAGTACGTCGGCGCCCGCTTGAGTAGCGGCGTTTAAAAACTCGGTATGCGCGGGCACGTACACGGCGTCGAACACCCAGTGGCCCCCGTGGAGACCGGAGGTGTCGATCGGGCAGCCAGGGTGGTTGATATGGCCGATCGGCGAGCAGTTGACCACGCCTTGGAAGCCAGAAAGCTCAAGCTCGGCCTGATCAAACGAGAGGCAACCGGCGTTAATGCCCATGGCGTTGAGATCGCGCGCCAGGCTTTCACCTCGCTCAGCATCGCGCTCCAGCACATGAATGCAGGTGGCGCCCACCTCACCCAGCGCGCAGGCCACCGCCCGGCCCACGCCGCCGGCGCCGATCAACAGCACCTCGCCGGCGGGGCGCTCCCCAAACGAGTGGCGGTAAGCGCTGATGAACCCGGTGTAGTCGGTATTTTCCGCCCGCAGACCACCTTCCTCGAACAGCAGCGTGTTGGCGGTGCCCACGCGCTTGACGCCTTCACCGCGAATATCGGCCAATTTCGCGGCGCGCTCCTTGAACGGGAAGGTGACGTTGGTGCCGCGGTAGCCTTCGCGGCGCAGCGTTTCGATGGCGCCAGGAAAGTCGAAGTTCTCGACGCCGCGGCTATCCACCAAGTCGTAGCGAACCGCCTCATCGAGCGCCGCGCCCAAGCGAACGTGCAAATCCGGCGACTGTGACTGGGCGATGCCTTCGCCCACCAGACCGAGCTTGATCATGCGTGATGTCCTTTCGTGTCATCAGAAGAGACCGGGGGCTCGATGGCGTCGATTTCGGCGTCCAGGCGCTGCTGTGCGGTCACGCGCACGAAGGCGTTCGGCGCCCCGAGTCCCTGATAGCCGTCGCGCTGCACCAGCTCGAAGAAGAACGCCTTGCGCTGTGTCTGGGCGTAGAGCTGATGGAAATCGCCGCTGCTGTCCTGGTCGAACAGCACGTCGTGGTCCTGTATCCACGCAAGCGTCTGCGCCGGCAGTTCAAAACGCGCGTTCAGGTCGCGGTAGTAGTTGCCGGGAATCGGCAGGGTAGGCGTGTTTGCCTCGTGCAGCGTGGATGCGGTCTCGCGCATCGAGCGGGTGCGCAGGGCGACGTGATGAATACCGGAGCCGCCGTACTGGCGCACGAAGCGGTTGCTGGCGGTATCTGGCGAGGCGCTGGCGTTGAGCGCCAGCCGAAAACGCCCGTCGTGGTTCTGCAGCACCTGGCTCTGGATGAGCCCGCGC
Source organism: Halomonas sp. 707D4 (assembly GCF_024158685.1). Lineage (NCBI taxonomy): Bacteria > Pseudomonadati > Pseudomonadota > Gammaproteobacteria > Oceanospirillales > Halomonadaceae > Halomonas > Halomonas sp. 707D4. Next base: position 5,744 of record NZ_JAMZBD010000021.1, read on the forward strand.
GGGTCGGTCACGTCGAACGACGGCGTGATCTCAAGCGCAAAGATGGCGCGATACTGCAGCATCAGCGACAGGTAGTCGTGATAGGAGAGCGCCACGCTGATGTGGTCGATATCGACCAGCGCGTTTTGCGGCACCGGCGCGACATCGACGGTGAATTCGCGATCCCAAGTGCGGCTGAGCTGGGAGTCGTCGATGATGTAGGAGAGGCTACCGTCGACGTTGCGCAGCGCGCTCATGCGATGGCTCGAACCGACATCCTCGGGCTCGACGATAGCGTAGCCCAGCTTGTCCGCCCGCTTGAACGCCTCGTAGGCGTTATCCACCTTCAGGCCGATGGCGGTGATCGCGGTGGCGTCGCGCCCGGGTACGCGTCCGGTGAAGTTAGACTCGGTGTTGAGGACCAGGTTCACGTCCCCCGCGGCCCAGCGTTCGGCGCCCAGTGTATGGTGGCGCCCCACGCAGGCGAGCCCCATCGCGCCGAGTTCGTCACGCAGCGGGGCGAGATCCCCGGGCTCGACGGCGATCTCCAGAAAGGCCACCGACGCGATCGGCTGCGGCGCGGGTATGCCACTGTCGGTCTGCATGCTGCGCAGCAGGTGGTAGGAGCGCACCCCGTCGCGGGCGGTCTGACTGCTGTGCCCCATGCGAAAGACGTCGTTGAAGATCTCGTGGGAGAGCGGGCCGTCGTAGCGGGTCTCCTCGAGCATGGCCATGAACGCATCCATTTGAAGCTCGCCCTGGCCCGGGAAGCAGCGGTAGTGACGACTCCAGGAGAGGTGATCCATGGAAAGCCTGGGCGCATCGGCGGTCTGGACCAGAAAGATCCGGTCGCCCGGGATGCGCCCGATAGTGCCAAGCTCGGTCTGGCGCGAGAAGATATGAAAGGTGTCCAGCACCAGCCCCACGTTTGGGTGGGCGGCGCGGCGCACCACTTCCCAGCTGTCACGGTAGTCGTGGATATGGCGCCCCCAGGCCAGCGCCTCGAAGGCGACGCGCAGGTCGCGTTTGGCGGCGCGCTCGCCAAGCTCACGGTAGTCGTCGGCGGCCCGGCTCAGCCCCGGCAGTGAATCCGGACGGGTGGTGCTGCAGGCCATCAATAGATCGGTGCCCAACTCCTGCATCAGGTCGAACTTGTGCTCGGCGCGATCGAACGCCTGCTGCCGGGCCCGGCCCTCGAGGCCCTCGAAATCGCGAAACGGCTGAAGCGTGACCAGCCTGAGCCCACGCGAGCGGATCAGCTCGCCGGCCTCCTGGGGGGAGCCGGTGAAGGCGGTGAGGTCGTTCTCGAAGAGTTCGAGGCCCTCGAAGCCGGCCTCGGCGATGGCGTCGACCTTCTCTTCGAGCGAGCCGCTCAGGCACACCGTGGCGATGGACGAATACATGACAACACGCTCCTTGCAGTCGAAAAAACAGCCGTCGAACACTCAGTGGCTAAAACCCAGTTGTTTAAGCCCCGGCGCTGGAAAATCGGCCGCTCATGGATCAATAGCCAAAGAGTCTTGGCAGAAAAGTGACCAGCGTCGGCACGAAGGTGATCAGCAGCAGAATCAAAAACTGCACGAACAGCATCGGCAGAATGCGCCGGATGATCGCGCCCATGCCAACGCCGGAAACCGAATCGGCGACGAACAGGCAAAGCCCCATGGGTGGCGTGATAAGCCCCATCATCAGGTTGAAGATCACCACGATGCCGAAGTGCAGCGGGTCGATCCCCAGCGCCATGGCGATCGGGTGAAGGATGGGCACCAGCACCAGAATGGCGGCGATCCCTTCCAGAAACAGCCCGACGACCAGCAGCAGCGCGATCACTGCGAGCAGGAAGGTCCACTGGGTATCGATGCTCATCAGCGCCCACTCGGTAAGCATGTTCGGCACGCGCTCGAAGGTCAGCACCCAGTTGGCGGCGGCGACGGCTCCCATGATCACCATGATGACGGCGCTATCGCGCATGGCGCGGGCGAAAATCGCCGGCAGATGGGTGAGCTTGATGTTGCGATAAAGCATCACACCGAGAAGCAGCGCGTAGACCACGGCAAAGGCCGCGGCTTCGGTCGGGGTGACGATGCCGGCGAGAATCGCGCCGACCACGAACACCGGCATCAGCGCAGGCAACAAGCCGTGCAGCAGAGCATGGCGGCGCGACTGCTGTTGCGTCTTCGAGGCGCCAAGATCACCGGCGAAGAAGTAGACGTAGATCGAAAGCCCCAGCGCCAGCAAAAGGCCGGGTACGATACCGGCTAGAAAGAGCCCGGGTACCGAGACACCGGAGACCGTCAGCGCATAGATGATGACCGGAATACTTGGCGGAATGATCGGGCCGATGACCGAGGAGGCTGCGGTGAGCGCGGCAGCGAAATCCCGAGGGTAGCCCTCTTTCTCCATCGACGGAATGAAGACCCGCCCGAGCGCCGAGGTGTCGGCGATCGCCGAGCCGGAAAGCCCGGCAAAGATAACCGAGGCCCAGATATTGACGTGTGCAAGCCCAGCCTTGAGCCGGCCGAAGATGGCGCTGGCCAGGTTGATGATACGGTGGGTGATGCCCGCCTCGTTCATCAGCTCGCCGGCGAGTATGAAAAGCGGAATCGCCAGCAGTGGAAAGGACTCCATGCCGCCGAAAAACTGCTGCGACACGATACGAATGTGATAGGGCAGATCGCCGGTGCTCATCAGCACCGTCAGCGTACCCAGAATGGCGAAGGCGAACGGCACGCCTAACAGCACCAGCGCGACCAGTAGAACGAAGATCATGGCGCTGTCTCCTCACCGGCGGGCGCGGTCAGGCGCAGTCCGGTCATGACCAGAGCGGAAAGGCTCAGAAGCCCGCCGCCCGCCAGCATGGAGGTCTGAAACAGCCACATTGGCATGCCGGTGCTCGCCGAGGTGCGGGTGCCTCGGGCGTCGATGAACTCAATGGCCGAAACCACCAGCGCGATGCCCACCGCCAGCACCACCAGGTCGATCACAATCGCCTGCCAGCGTAGCCACCGCGGCGGCAGCAGGCGGCGAATGAGGTCGAAGCCGATGTGCTTGTCCTGCAGATACGCCCAGGCCATGCCGAACATCAGCCCGTAGATCATCAGGTAGATGGCGGTATCCTCGCCCCAACTGATAGAGCCACCATAGGTGTAGCGCGCGAAGGCGTTACCCGCTACCAGTAGAAAGATCAAAATCATGGCAAGACCGGCGAGTCCGGCGTTGAACAGGATCAAGCCACGTTGCAGTCGAGCGAGAAGATGAGACATGGGAGCACCTTCAAACGGAGGTCAGGCACACGAGACGACGAGCGAGCCGACCCCGGCCCACTCGCGAAACGTCTTGTTCAGGTTGGGTTAGAAGCGCGCGGAAGCCTCGTTCACCGCCGATGAGAGGCGGTCGATCCACACGGCGTCATCGCCTAATCCCTCCCGCAGGTACGCCTGTACCGGCGGCTGAGCCGCTTCGCGGAAGGCCTCCAGCTCTTCGGCGGTGGGCTGGGTAACCTCCATGCCCTCTGCTTGCAGCTTGGCGATGCCCTCGGCGGAGTTGAACTGCTGGATTACGCGGCCGGTATTTCCTGCCACCACGGCGGCGCGTTTCACGGCAGCCTGTTCTTCCTCGGTCAGCGACTGGAAAATCTCATCGTTTATCAAGAGATGATCGACGCCGTACACGTGGCCGTCCAAGGTTAAGTAGTCCTGAAATTCGTAGAAGTTGTTGCCGTAGATCACCGAAATGGGGTTTTCCTGGCCGTCGATCACGCCGGTGGCCAGCGCTGTAGGCACCTCACCCCAGGCGATGCCCTGCGGTTCCGCACCCAGCGCGCGCACCAGTTCCAGATAGAGCGGAATGGTCTGTACGCGAAACTTCAGCCCCGCCATGTCCTCCGGCGAGCTGATCGTGCGCACCGAGTTGGTGAAGTGACGAAAGCCGGTTTCGCCGTAGGCCAGAGTGCGAAGGCCAGTCTGCTCCAGGCAGTGCTCGGCAAGTGCAGTGCCGAACTCGCTGTCCATCACTGACCACGCCACCGGAGCGGACGGGAAAGCATAGGGAATATCCGTCACCGCTACCGCCGGGCAGAAACTGGCGTAGGCACCGGAGACCATGGCGATACTGATAGTGCCGTCCTGAGCGCCTTCGATCAGCTCGGTTTCACCGCCAAGGGAGCCTGCCGGGTAAAGCTCGACGGTCAGGTCCGTTTCGGCCTCCACCAGATTTTTGAACACCTGAGCGGCCGCCCCTTTCTTGGATGTGGCCCAGTCGTCCGGGTCGACGTGGGCGAAGCGCAGTGTCTGAGCGCTCGCCTGGGCGGTGGCGATCATCACGGCGGTGGTGATGGCTGCGGTCAGCGAATGTTTCATGAGAGGGTGTTTCAGGCGTGACGACATTGTTGTTATCCTCTAGAAGGCGTATTGAGGTAGCAGGAGAGCCGCATTTAGCGGCATTTCAAAGCTGCCTTGGCTGTTTTAAAAAAATGTACGAAATGGTACGTTCAGTCAAGCAATGGCATACTAGACAAAAGATTAACCATGACAATAAAAGGCTCCTTTTCATGACAGCTTCCTCTACCGGTGCGGGGTCGATCGAATCAGGGCGCCAGCGTAAAAACGATCCGGAATCCGTACGTGCCGACATTCTTGCAGTAGCTACGCAAGAGTTCTCCGCAAATGGTCTTTCCGGCGCCCGTATCGACGAGATCGCCGAGAAAACCCGCGCTTCGAAGCGGATGATTTATTACTATTTCACGGACAAGGACACGCTTTATCGTCATACGCTGGAAGCGGCGTATCAAAAGGTGCGGCTCCAGGAGGCCGAGCTTGAACTCGACCATCTCGCTCCACTCGACGCCTTATGCACCTTAGTGCGCTTCACTTTTCGCCATCATGCCCAACACCCTGATTTCATCCGTTTGGTCATGATCGAGAACATCCACCATGGCCGCTTTCTGGCTCAGTCTTCACTCATCCAGTCGCTCAATGCGGGTGTGATCGATGTGTTGACCCGGGTATATGGCCGGGGTGTGGCGGCTGGCTTGTTTCGAGATGGGTTGGAGCCGCGCGAGCTGCACTGGTTGATCAGCGCGCTATCATTTTTCAACGTCTCCAATCAGCACACTTTTTCGCGCATCTTCGACTGGGATCAGCAGGCGCCGGAGAATCAGCAGAAACTCGAAGATCACGTTACGGACATGGTGCTGCGCTATGTTAGCCACGACTGAGCGATGAACACGGACCGCCGCTGCTGACTGAAACCCGGTTCCCGCTGCCTAGGGTATGGTTCGAATAGCGAACATATGTTCATATTCGCTTCAGTAACCGCTGATCTAGGAGAGCGACGCCATGCCCGCAGAATTTTTCAAGCACCCCTTCATGAGTGACCGCGCCCTGAGCGCGTGCGACGCAAGCGCCATGGTCGAGGCCATGCTGGCCTTCGAGCTGGCGCTGGCCGAGGTTCAGGAAGCAAGCGGCGCGGTGCCCGACGGCGCGTCCTGGCGGATGCGCGAGCAGCTCGAAAGCGCCCCCTTCGATATGACGACAATCGCCCAGGGCATTGCCACCGGCGGTAACTTGGCGATCCCCTTCGTCAAGGAGAGTCGCGCCGTCCTGCCCGAGTCGCTCAAGCGCTACTGGCATCAGGGCGCCACCAGCCAGGACGTGGTCGATTCAGCCTTGATGCTGGTGATCAAGCCGCGCCTTGAGGCGCTCGATGCACTGCTTTTGCGCTGTCGCGCCGCCGCTATCACGCTAATGGAAGAACACGCGCACACCCCTATGGTCGGGCGCACGCTGATGCAACAGGCGCTGCCCATCACCTTCGGCGTCAAGGTGGCCCACTGGGCGCTGGGTCTCGAGCAGGCGCGACGCCGACTGAGCGGACTCGAGTTACCGGTACAGTTTGGAGGCGCCGTCGGGGTGCATTCGGGCTGGGGCGCCCAGGGGCTTGATTGGATGGACGCCTTGGCGAAGCGTCTGGGGCTCGCTACGCCGGTGCTGCCCTGGCACACCGATCGCCAACCGATTCAGGCACTGAGCGCGGCGCTTTCCCAAACCGCCGGAGCGCTGGACAAGCTGGCGCTAGATATATCGCTTTTGACCCAGACCGAAGTGAGCGAAGTTGCCGAGCCTGCTGCCCCGGGCATGGGCGAATCCTCCTCTATGCCTCACAAGCGCAATCCTGTGCGCTGCGCGCTGATTCGCGGTGCCGCCCGGCAGGTTTACGGCCACGCCAGCGTGCTGACCAGCGCCACCGCTCAGCCACTGGAGCGGGGCCTGGGCGAGTGGCACGCCGAGTGGGCACCGCTGGTTGAGAGCGTGCTGTTCGTCGAAGGCGCGCTCGAACAGGCTGTCACGCTGCTCGAGGGTCTGGAGGTTCACTCCGAGGCCATGCGGCGTAATTTGGCCGCAACAGGTGGTGGCATCATGGCCGAGCCGGTAGCCAGGCTGCTGGCACCGGTGCTGGGGCAGGGTAGCGCCAAACGCGTTGCCGCCGAAGCCGCCGAGACAGCTCGCCGAACAGGAAGTACCTACGCCGAGGTGCTGGCCGATTACCCGGAAGTGGCCCGGGGCGTCAGCGCTGACGAACTACGAAAAGCGTGCGATCCCGCCCTATACCTTGGTAGTAGCGCAGCACAGCTGGCGCGTGCCAAACAGTGGCTCCTTAAATATTAAATAGTTGAAAAAACAATAAGTAAGATTCTCCCTGCGGTGGCCGTCTCGAAAAGGGTGGTCCGGCCAAGCCGGTGGGCCCATTTGACGGTCAATCGCTTGCGAAGTAACTTGTTCGTATAAAGAATCTATGTTCGTTATACGAACAATCAGCGTGTTTCAGTTACTTCTCGTCAAGAGGCAATCAAATGGCCGAGTTCCTCAGCCTGCATGACGCGGTAGCCCGTTTTGTCGAAGACGGCGCGACCGTGGCCATGGAAGGCTTTACCCATCTCATCCCGTTCGCGGCGGGCCACGAAGTGATTCGTCAGCAAAAGCGCGATCTCACCCTGATCCGCATGACGCCGGACATCATCTATGATCAGCTGATCGGCGCCGGCTGCGCGCAAAAGGTGATCTTCTCCTGGGGCGGCAACCCGGGCGTGGGCTCGCTTCACCGCCTGCGCGACGCCGTCGAGAAGGGCTGGCCGCACAAGGTCGAGATTCTCGAGCACAGCCACGCCGCCATGGCCTGCGCGTTCGAGGCGGGGGCGGCGGGCCTGCCGCTGGCGGTGCTGCGCGGCTACGTGGGAAGCGAATTGCCCAGCGTCAACGACCAGATCAAGTTCATCGAGTGCCCGTTCACCGGCGAGCGGCTGGCGGCGGTGCCGTCGGTGCGCCCGGACGTCTCGATCATCCACGCCCAGCGTGCGGACCGTCAGGGCAACGTGCTGGTCGAAGGCATCGTCGGCGTGCAGAAGGAGGCCGTGCTGGCAGCCAGACACAGCATCGTCACGGTCGAGGAGATCGTCGACGATCTGGACACCCACCCCAACGCCTGCGTGATTCCCGGCTGGGCGATCAGCGCCATCGTCGTCGCCGAGAAGGGCGCGCTGCCGTCCTACACCCACGGCTACTACGGGCGCAGCAACCGTTTCTACAAGGAGTGGGACGCCATCGCCCGCGACCGCGATACTTTCACCCAGTGGCTTGACGACAACGTGCATCAAACAGGGGAGAGCGCCTGATGAGTCTCGAATACACCTCTTCCGAAATGATGACCGTCACCGCCGCCCGGGCGCTGGAGAACGGCTCGACCTGCTTCGTGGGCATCGGCCTGCCCTCGGAAGCCGCCAACCTGGCGCGGCTGACCCACGCCCCGGACGTGGTGCTGATCTACGAGTCCGGCACGCTGCAGACCAAGCCCAACGTGCTGCCGCTCTCCATCGGCGACGGCGAGCTTGCCGAAACCGCGCTGACCACCGTGGCGGTGCCGGAGATGTTTCGCTACTGGCTGCAGGGCGGCAAGATCGACGTCGGCTTTCTGGGCACCGCCCAGATCGACAAGTACTGCAACCTCAACACCACGCTGATCGGCGACTACCGCGAGCCCAAGGTGCGCCTGCCCGGCGGCGGCGGGGCGCCGGAGATCGCCACCAACGCCGGCGAAGTGTTCATCACGCTCAAGCACTCCAGCCGCGCGTTCGTGGAGAAGGTCGACTTCGTCACCACCCTCGGCTTTGGCCGAGACGGCAAGGGCCGCGATAACGTGCCCAACATCGGCAAGGGGCCGACCCGGGTGATTACCGACCTGTGCGTGATGAAGCCGGACCCGGAGACCAAGGAGCTGGTCGTCGTCTCGCTGCACCCGGGTGTTTCCCGCGAGCAGGTGCAGGAGGCCACCGGCTGGGAGATCCGTTTTGCCGAGCAGCTGGAGAGCACGCCGGAGCCCGGCGAGAACGAGCTGACCATTCTGCGCGAACTGAAAGCGCGCACCGATCGCGCCCACGCCGGCCAGTAAGGAGCCCACCATGAGCGATGTCTATCTGTGTCACCCTCGCCGTACGGCGATCGGCCGCTTCGGCGGAACACTCGCCCCGGTACGTCCGGACGATATGGCCGCGACGATCTTCAAGGCGGTGCTCGCCGAGGCGCCGCAGCTCGACCCGGCAGCCATCGAGGAAGTCTTCATGGGCTGCGCCAACCAGGCCGGCGAGGACAACCGCAACGTGGCACGCATGTCGTCGCTGCTGGCGGGCCTTCCCTCCAGCGTGCCCGGCACCACCATGAACCGCTTGTGCGGTTCCGGCATGGATGCCGTGGGCACCGCGTTTCGCGCCATCAAGGCGGGTGAGATGGCGCTGGCCCTGGCCGGCGGCGTGGAGTCGATGTCCCGCGCGCCTTACGTGATGGGCAAGGCCGACAGCGCCTTCTCTCGTGGTCAAGCCATCGAGGACACCACCATCGGCTGGCGCTTCGTCAATCCGCTGATGAAAAAGTCCTTCGGCATCGACTCCATGCCGGAAACGGCGGAAAACGTCGCCGAGCAGTTCGGTATTTCCCGGGAGGATCAGGACGCCTTCGCACTGCGTTCCCAGCAGAAGGCCGCCGCTGCGCAAAAGGTCGGCCGCTTCTCCTGCGAGATCACCGCCATCGAGATTCCCCGGCGCAAGCAGGCACCGCTGGTGTTCGATACCGACGAGCACCTGCGGGAAACCACCCTCGAGAAG
>NZ_JAMZBD010000022.1:0-14872 GCF_024158685.1 Halomonas sp. 707D4
GATCTCCTTCTCGATCAGCGTGGTGAGCTTCGCTTCGCTGCCGAGCAGGCCCGTGAGCGTCTTGCGCTCCTTTTCGAGCGCCTCCTGCTCGCCGCGAATCTTCATCTCCTCGAGCTTGGCCAAATGGCGCAGACGAAGCTCCAGGATCGCCTCGGCCTGGCGCTCGGAAAGCGCGAAGGCGTCGATCAGCGCGGCCTTGGGCTCGTCCTCCTCGCGGATGATGCGGATCACTTCGTCGAGGTTGAGGTAGGCGGTCAAGAGTCCTTCGAGGATGTGCAGGCGATCCTCGACCTTGCCGAGACGGTGCTCCAGGCGCCGGCGTACGGTGGCGCGGCGGAAGGTCAGCCATTCGCCGAGCATCTCCGGCAGCGGCATGACGCGCGGGCGGCCGTCGAGGCCGATCACGTTCATGTTCACCCGCACGTTCTTCTCGAGATCCGTGGTGGCGAACAGGTGCGCCATGAGTGATTCCACATCCACCCGGCTCGAGCGCGGCTCGATCACCAGGCGCGTGGGCTCCTCGTGGGTCGATTCGTCGCGCAGATCCGCCACCATGGGCAGTTTCTTCGCCTGCATCTGCGCGGCGATCTGCTCGAGCACCTTGGCCCCGCTCACCTGGTAGGGCACCGCGGTGATGACGATGTTGGCCTCTTCGCGTACATAGCGGGCACGCAGCTTCACCGAGCCGCGGCCGGCTTCATAGAGCTTACGCAGGTCCGCCGCCGGGGTGATGATCTCGGCGTCTGTGGGGAAATCCGGCGCGGTGATGAACTCCATCAGATTCGCGGTGGTGGCCTTGGGGTTTCGCAGCAGATGGCAGGTCGCCTCGACCACCTCGGAGACGTTGTGCGGCGGAATGTCGGTGGCCATGCCGACGGCGATGCCGGTACCGCCGTTCAACAGCACGTGGGGCAGACGCGCCGGCAGCACCACCGGCTCCTGCATGGTGCCGTCGAAGTTCGGCGCCCACTCGACGGTGCCCTGACCAAGCTCACTGAGCAGCACGTCGGCGAATTTCGAGAGTTTCGCCTCGGTGTAGCGCATCGCGGCAAAGGATTTCGGGTCGTCGGGGCTGCCCCAGTTGCCTTGTCCATCCACCAGCGGGTAGCGGTAGCTGAACGACTGGGCCATGAGCACCATGGCCTCGTAGCAGGCGCTGTCGCCGTGGGGGTGGAACTTGCCTAGCACGTCGCCGACGGTGCGCGCGGACTTCTTGTACTTGGCGTTGGCGTTGAGCGAAAGCTCACGCATGGCGTAGATGATGCGCCGCTGCACCGGCTTCATGCCGTCGCCGATGTTGGGAAGCGCCCGGTCTAAAATCACGTACATCGAGTAGTCGAGGTACGCCTTTTCGGTGTAATCGCGAAGGGAGAGACGCTCGACGTCGCCTTCGGCCACCTGAATATCCATGGTCATCGGGGGTTATACCTCAATGTCTGCGAGGTTGCCGTAATCTTCCAGCCACTTCTTGCGGTCGCTGGCGCGCTTCTTGGCGAGCAGCATGTCCATCATCTCGAGCGTTCCATCGCCATCCTCGAGCGTGAGCTGAACCAGCCGCCGGGTCTCCACCGCCATGGTGGTTTCTCGAAGCTGCAACGGGCTCATTTCACCCAGGCCCTTGAAGCGCTGAACGTTCGGGGTACCACGCTTCTTGGCCAGCTGCTTGAGGATCGCGGCCTTCTCGCTTTCGTCCAGGGCGTAGTGCACCTCCTTGCCCAGATCGATGCGGTAAAGCGGCGGCATGGCGACGAACACGTGGCCGGCATCCACCAGCGCCGGGAAGTGGCGCACGAACAGCGCGCACAGAAGCGTGGCGATATGCAGGCCGTCGGAGTCGGCGTCGGCGAGGATGCAGATCTTGTGGTAGCGCAGTTTCTCTAGATCGGCGCTGCCGGGGTCGGCGCCGATCGCGACCGCGATGTCGTGCACCTCCTGGGAGCCGTAGATGTCGTGGGTCTCGACCTCCCAAGTATTGAGGATCTTGCCGCGCAGCGGCAGGATCGCCTGGGTGTCGCGGTTGCGCGCCTGCTTGGCGCTGCCGCCGGCGGAGTCGCCCTCGACCAGGAAAAGCTCGCTGAGTGAGGGGTCCTGACCGGAGCAGTCGGCGAGCTTGCCGGGCAGTGCAGGGCCAGAGGTCACCTTCTTGCGCGCGACCTTCTTGGCCTTCTTCTGGCGGCTCTGGGCGGCGCTGATGACCAGCTCCGCGAGCTGCTCCGCCTGGTCGACGTGGTGGTTCAACCACAGCGAAAAGGCGTCCTTGACCACGTTGGAGACGAAGGCCGCGATGGTGCGCGACGACAGCCGCTCCTTGGTCTGCCCGGCGAACTGCGGGTCGAGCATCTTCACCGAGAGCACGAATGACGCGCGCTCCCAGAGATCGTCGGCGGTGAGCTTGATGCCGCGGGGCAGCAGGCTTCGGTACTCGCAGAACTCACGCAGCGCGTCCAGAAGCCCCGAGCGAAAGCCGTTGACGTGGGTGCCGCCCTGGGGCGTGGGAATCAGGTTGACGTAGCTCTCAAGGAGCGCCTCGCCGCCTTCCGGCAGCCACTGGATCGCCCAGTCGACGCCGTGCTCGTCGTCGCTGAAGTGGCCCACGAAGGGCTCGCTCGGTAGCACCTCGTAGCCGTCGGTGGCCTGGGCGAGATAGTCGCGCAGGCCGTCGGCGTAGGCCCACTCGGTTTTGGTGCCGTCCGGCTCGACCAGTGTTACCGCAAGCCCTGGGCAAAGCACCGCCTTGGCGCGCAACAGGTGCTTCAGGCGGCCAAGGGCGAGCTTGGGGCTGTCGAAGTAGCTTTCATCGGGCCAGAAGCGCACCAGGGTGCCGGTGGCGCGCTTGGCGGCCTTGCCGATCTCGTGGAGCTCCTCGGCCTTTTCGCCGTGCTCGAAGGCGATGGCGTGGCGGGCGCCGTCACGGGTCACTTCCACTTCCAGCCGGCGAGAGAGCGCGTTGACCACCGACACCCCGACGCCGTGCAGGCCGCCTGAAAAGCGGTAGCTCGACGAGGAGAACTTGCCGCCTGCGTGGAGCTTGGTGAGGATCAGCTCGACGCCGGAGACGCCGTGCTCCGGATGGATGTCGATCGGCATGCCGCGGCCGTTGTCCTTGACCTCGATGGCGCCGTCGCTTGCCAGCACCACCTCGATGGCCGTGGCGTGACCCGCCAGCGCTTCATCGACGCTGTTGTCGATGACTTCCTGGGCCAGGTGGTTGGGCCGGGTCGTGTCGGTGTACATGCCGGGACGCTTGCGTACCGGCTCGAGCCCGGAAAGGACCTCGATCGAACTCGCGCCGTACTGGGAGGCATCAAACTGGGTCATGGTGCATCAATTCCTGAGAAACGGTGCGCAGGCCACGCCGGGTGAACGGGCGCGGCGAAAAAAAGAGACAGCATAGCGTAAAAGCAAATTACTGTATATCCAGCCATATATTTTGCACTGGGCATGGCCGAGTCAGGCTGGACAGCGTTGATTTCATTACTCCGGCGACTCGCCCTGCTCTGCGGCCCGGAAGGTTCGGATCAGCCCCTGGCTCGAGGCGTCGAGGCCGTCGAGGGCGCTTTCGCCCTCCATCATCGCCTGGGTCTCCTTGGCGATCGCCTTGCCAAGCTCCACGCCCCACTGATCGAAGGGGTTGATGTCCCAGATCACCGCCTGCACGAACACCTTGTGCTCGTAGAGCGCGATCAGCGCGCCCAGGGTGTGCGGCGTAAGCTCGTCCATCAGCACCGTGGTGGAGGGCTGGTTGCCACGGTAGCGCTTGTGCGCCGGCGGCGTGCCCTCCTCAGCCACGGCGTCGTCGCCGAGCATCAGCACCCGCGACTGGGCGAAGCAGTTGGCCAGCGCCAGGCGGTGCTGGGCCTTGAGGTGGCGCCGGGTGTCCGGGTCCTCGATGTCGTCGTAGCGCTTGAGCGGGGCGATGAAGTCGCACACCACCGGCTGGGTGCCCTGGTGCAAAAGCTGGTAGAAGGCGTGCTGGGCGTTGGGGCCGAGCTGGCCCCAGAGCACCGGGCAGGTGGAGTAGCCCACCTCCTCGCCCTGGCGGGTGACCGACTTGCCGTTGGACTCCATCTCGAGCTGCTCGAGATACGCCGCGAAATACTCGAGGCGCCCATCGTAGGGCAGAATCGAATGAGCGCGGATATCCAGGAAGTTGACGTTCCAGATGCCCGCCAGGCCCAGCAGTACCGGCAGGTTCTGGTCCAGCGGCGCCTGGCGAAAGTGGTTGTCCATCGCATGGGCACCGGCCAGCAGTGCGCGAAAGTGCGTCATGCCGACGATCAGCGCGATGGGCAGGCCGATGGTGCCCCACAGCGAGTAGCGCCCGCCGACCCACTCCCAGAACATCAGCTGATGATCCGGCGCGATCCCCCACGCGCACATCTTCTCCGGGCTCGCGGAGACGCCGATGAAGTGCTGGCGCACGATCAATTCCGCGCTGACCGGGTCGCTTCCGGCCAGGTCATCGTGCTCGGAGAGCCGCCCAAGGAGCCAGTCCTTCGCCGTGTTGGCATTGGAGAGCGTATCGATAGTGGTGAACGACTTCGACGACAGGATGAACAGCGTGGTTTCCGGGTTGAAGCGGGCGAGGTAGTCGGCGAGCTGGGAGCCATCCATGGTCGAGGCAAAATGCACTTCCACCGGATGGATGTCCGCAGGGCGGTAGTCCGCCAGCGCGTGGGTGACCATCAGGGGGCCGAGATCCGAGCCGCCCACGCCCAGGTTCACCACGTGACGGATCGGCTTTCCGGTCGCGCCGCGCCACTGGCCTGCGTGCAGGCGCTCCACCAGCCGCTCCATCTGCGTCAGGCTCTCATGCACGGCGGCGACGATGTCGTCGCCCTCCACCGTCAGGGTGGCCTCCGGCGGCAGGCGAAGCGCGGTGTGCAGTGCCGGGCGATCTTCACTGACGTTCACCCGCTGGCCGCTCAAAAGCGCCTCGATGGCGCCGGGCAGGCCCGCCTCCTTCGCAAGCGCCAGCAGGTGACCCAGCGTCTCGTCGTTCCAGCGCTGCTTGGAGAGATCCAGCGTCAAGCCGTTCACCGCGCGGGTGAAGGCGCGCCAGCGGCATTCGCTTGCGCTGAAGAGCTCCTTGAGGTGCACCTGACGGAGCGTGTGCGCGTGGCGCTCGAGCGCTTGCCAGGCGGCAAGCTGGTCGGGAGTGTGGTGTCGTGCCAAAGCCGTGGGCCCTCTGGTTCGTGGCGTTGCAAAGCCGGGGACTGTCGCGGGTTGTCAAGGACGCGTAAACTACGCAACCTCCACTTTCTATCCTGGCTTGCCCATGAGTAACGCATCTTACCGTGACGCTATCTTTTCGACACCCCTTGACCGGGTGGCCCGCTTCTCTTTCGACGAGCAGGTGGTGGCGTGCTTCCCCGACATGGTTCGCCGATCGATCCCGGGGTACGGCCAGATTCTCGGCATGCTGAGCCTGATCGCGAAGCGCCATCTGCGTCACGGCGCCCACGTCTATGACCTGGGCTGCTCGCTCGGCGCCTCGGGCCTGGCGCTGGCCGGCGCCCTGCCTGCGGACGCCTTTCGCTATACCGGCGTCGACGTCTCGCCGGCCATGGTGGAAAAAGCGCGCGACACCTTCTCCACCGAGTGCCCGGAACACGCCATGACGGTGCTCGAGGAAGACATCCGTACCCTCGAGTACGCCTCGTCGGGCATGATCATCCTCAATTTCACGCTGCAGTTTCTACCACCGGATGACCGCGATGCCCTGCTCGCCAGGCTCTATGCCGCCCTCGAACCCGGCGGCGTGCTGATCCTGTCGGAGAAGACCGTCGACCCGGACGAGCGCGACAACGCCTGGCGGGTGGAGCGCTACCACGACTTCAAGCGCGCCAACGGCTACTCGGAGCTCGAGATCAGCCAGAAGCGCACCGCGCTCGAGAACGTGCTGGTTCCCGACAGCCTCGACGCGCTGCACCAGCGCCTGCAGACGGCGGGCTTTCCCCGTTCGATGACCTGGTTCCAGTACCTGAACTTCGCCTCGCTGATCGCGTTCAAGGAGGGTTGACGTGCCGTTACCGGATGATCACCGCGCCCTCTACCAGGCGTTTCTCGACCAGGCCGCGGAGAACGAAGCCCTGCTGCCCTGGCTCGCCCGGCTCCCCGCCCAGCTGGCCGCGGGACTCGACAAGAAGCGTCACGGAGATCTCTCCGTCTGGGAAAAGGCGGTGAAGAAACTGCCGGCACTGCCCGAGGCGCGCCGAGTCATGCTCGACGCCGATACGGTCAGCGTCGAGATGACGCTCGAGGAGAGCCAGCAGCGCCAGTGCTTCAACCTGCTCAAGAAGCTCGCGCCTTGGCGCAAGGGCCCGTTCAACCTTGGCGGCATCGAGATCGACACCGAGTGGCGCTCGGACTGGAAGTGGCAGCGCGTGGCGCCGCACCTTTCCGACTTGAGGTACCGCAAGGTACTCGATGTCGGCGGCGGCAGCGGCTATCACGCCTGGCGCATGGCCGGCGCGGGCGCCGCCTTCGTGCTGGTGATCGACCCCTCGCCGCGCTTCTACTGGCAGTTTCAGGCGGTGCGCCACTTCGTCGGCGACGTGGACGGCAACCGCACCCACTTTCTGCCGGTGGGCATCGAGGACGTGCCGGAAAACCTGGGCTTTTTCGACACCGTGTTCTCCATGGGCGTGCTGTATCACCGCGCCTCGCCCTTCGAGCACCTGAACCAGTTGAAAGCCGCCCTTGCCCCCGGCGGCGAGCTGGTGCTGGAAACCCTGGTGGTCGAAGGCGACGAGCAGACGGTGTTCGTGCCCGGCGAGCGCTACGCGGCGATGCCCAACGTCTACTTCCTGCCCTCCTCCAAAGCACTCTGCCACTGGCTGACCCGCTGCGGCTTCACCAACGTGCGCGTCGTCGATGAAGCCCCGACGACGCTTTCCGAGCAGCGCTCCACCGAGTGGATGAGCTACCAATCGCTTGCAGATTTTCTCGACCCCGAAGACCCCACGCGCACGATCGAGGGGTATGCGGCGCCACGGCGGGCGGTGGTGATGGCGAACAAAGCTAGCTAGATATTTTCTATTGCGCTTAAGCTACTAAAGAACCTTTGGTTATATGCATAACCAAAGGTTCTCAACCAATTTAAGCAAGACTTTCAACTGCGTTATATTTTTTGGAAAATATCAACTATATATAGAACCCATTTAAATAAATTAAATATGGTCTATAAACTCTAGAACTTATATTAATACATCAAATTTTAGTTTAATTAGATAAAATTAAAAACTTGGAAAATAGTATAATTAAATTTAAGCTTACATACTTAAGGCAGCGCTGTAAATTTTTTGCCATAAAACCTTCGTTTAATTTTTATTGAGACATTTATAAATTAATCAAATCAAATTTTACAACTATCAATTTTTATCTTTTCTTGAAGAAATCTTTATCAATATTCACTTTTATTTTCTAAATATGCGTTCAAACTATATTTTTAGATTAACACCTAATAATTTTTTGTAAGTTCACTATCAACATAAACACTTACCTCTTTACAGTTATCGTAATCTCTTTCAATATCAGGGAGGCTCGTAGAACATACAGTTCCGCTGAAGGTAGCTACGAACTCTCCATGAGTAGGGTCTATATTATAACTTTCGATATCAAGGGTTACACGTTCATCCGTATTATCACTCGCCCAATAAAAGTTTTTTTCAGGATCTGCTTCCCAAGTAATTGCTGCATTACGAATCTCTTTTCCTTCAGAATTAATAAAAGCGAAAACACTTATTGAACGATCGGCCTCTATCGGAATAAGTTTTTTTAAATCATCAGAGAGTGATGGTTTTTCATAGCCAGTGATAGATATAGAATAACTTTTTCCGCCTGAGCTTTTAGATAGGAATGAATTAGATTCAATATAATTAGACGACCTAAAGCTATTACCTTCAACTTCAACAGCTACAACATTGTAAACTTGAGTATTTCCATCGACCGTAACTTTTACAGTTCCTATACTTTTTAATGCATTAGCACGTAATACAATTACTACTAATGTAAAAAACAGTATGACTAAAATATAAAAACTTTGTTTCCTCAAAAAATAAAACAAGATGCCTCCTTTAGCATAATTGACTACAACTTACCAAAAGATGATTAAATTATTAATTTTTATTTTATAAAATTATCGTCGTAAGATCACCAGCCACCTTCCCAGATTCAGAATGCTGGTGAGCGAGGCCGCCACGTAGGTGAAGGCGCAGGCGGTGAGTACGTGGCGGGCGCCGGTCATGTCGGAAGGCGGCACGTACTCTTTCAAGAGCGGAAGCGCGCGGTTGAAGCTGGCGTCGAACTCGACCGGCAGGGTGACCAGATGCACCACCGCAGCGGTACCGAAGCTGATGACGGCAATGGCGATTACCGCGGCGAGCCCGCCGGGCAGGCGGGTGAGGATGAAGAGAAAGGGGGCGACCATCATCAAGAGCGCACCGAGCTTTTCGGCTTTCTGTGCCACGCCGACCATGCGGCTGCGCGCCACCAGTGGGGCGTAGCCTTCGGCATGCTGGAGGGCGTGGCCAACCTCGTGGGCGGCGACGGTCACGGCGGTGAGCGAACGCCCGTCGAAGTTCTCCGGGGAGAGGCGCACCGCCTTGGTCAGCGGGTCGTAGTGATCACCCTGCTCGCTCACCTCTACCGCAACGTGGCCGAGGTCGAAACGCCGCAGCAGATGGCTCGCCAGTTCACCGCCACTACCCGGGTAGTCGTTGCGGCCCCGGGCGTGGCGTTTGAGCACCCATTGCGCCCACAGGTTGGGAAGCAGAAAGATGGCGAGTGCCAATACGACGAGAAGAACGATCATGAGAAGTGCTCGAGCGGGAGTGCCCCCTTGTACCACGAGCGATCGGCGTTTACACGCCGTTCACTGTGAGATGCCGGCCTGCTCCGCTTCCTCCTCGGCCAGGTGCTCCTTGACGTCGCGCTTGACCGCGTCCAGCCCGCGCCGAGAAATTCGGCCCTGCCGGTGGGCGTGTTCGGCCATCAGCACGCTGTCGGCCGCCAGCACCAGGTCGCAATCCGTGCCGGCGAGCTCGTCGCGAAGGCGCTCGATGGCCTCTTGACGCTTGGGGTCCTTGTCCACCCGGCGAATGTAGATGGCCTTGATGCGCCCTGGGTAGGCCTTGACCACTTCGGTGTAGACCTCCGGGTCGTGCTGACCGCTATCGCCGATCAGGATGCAGGGCATCTCGTCGTAGAGTCCCAGCATGCGATCGATCAGATCGCGCTTGTGATCCTCGGCCTTGCGCGGCCAGGGCTTGCGCCAGGAGATGCCCCACTCGCGCAGAAACAAAATCGGTCCGACGGGGATGCGGTTCATCTGGAAGAACGCCTCGAGCATCTCGTAGATCGCCCAGGGCCCGCGGGAAACGTAGAGAATCGGCCGCTCGGCCTTTTCGCTGACGCCGCGATAGAGCGCCTGGTAGAGCGAGGCCACGCCGGGAAAGGCAGTGCGCCGATGCGGTTTGCGCACGAACAGCCGATAGAGCATCTTAAGCTTCTCGGCAACGCCGGTGAACATGACGGTGTCGTCGATGTCGCTGATCACAAGCAGGTCCGCCTCCGGGGGCGGCACGTAGACCTCGGCGCTGGTACGCACCGGCGTCCGGCCCTTTGCGCGCACGAGAATGTCCGCACGGTGCCAGGAGACGTCGATGGGAAGATCGTGTTCGATGGGAAGATGGGCGTCGAAGTAGCCGTCGCGATCGGTCGTCAGCGTCAGCGTGTTGCGGCCCAAGCTCAGCTCGACGTCAGCCTCCTTGAAACCGCGACGAAAGATGCGCCGAGCGACATCGGCAGTATCTCGCAGGATGCCGCGCCGTGGGATGGCGCGACCGAGAGCCGCCTGTCGAAATACACGCCCCATGACGAAGACTTCCTTCTGCGACCCGTAACCACGGTAGGGATGGACCACCATCCCCCCGCGGCCGCTGTCGCGCTTCATGGGCTTGGCGACAACGTGGGCAAGCCGCTTGGCGAAGCTCGCCCACTGGTGGTACCACGCCATCAGGCGTGCTGGCCTGAATGCTTGCCTTCCTGGATCTCCTCGAGCAGCTTGGCGCAGAAGGCATCGAGGTCTTCCGGCGTACGGCTGGTGACCAGCGCCTGATCACACACCACGGCTTCATCGACCCACTTCACGCCGGCATTCTTGAGATCCTGGGCGATGCTGTGCACCGAGGTCATTTCGCGACCTTCGACCACGCCGGCATTGATCAGTATCCACGGCGCGTGGCAGATCGCCCCTACCGGCTTGCCAGCCTGGAAGA
Organism: Halomonas sp. 707D4; assembly: GCF_024158685.1. Classification (NCBI taxonomy): domain Bacteria; kingdom Pseudomonadati; phylum Pseudomonadota; class Gammaproteobacteria; order Oceanospirillales; family Halomonadaceae; genus Halomonas; species Halomonas sp. 707D4. The sequence continues at coordinate 10,281 of NZ_JAMZBD010000022.1, forward strand.
ACGCCTTGACGAAGCTCAGCGCGTCGTCGTTGGTGCGAAGCTCGTCCGGGTTGAACAGGCCGCCCGGCAGTACCAGCGCGTGGTAATCGGACTCGGAAACGTCGGAAAGCGCCTTGTCGGCCTCGTAGGTATCGCCCCACTCGGTTTCTGCCCAGGCGCGAATGCCCTTGCCGGTCGGCGTGACGATATGTACCTCGATACCGTTTTTCTGCAGCGAGGCGCGGGGCACGCTCAGCTCGGACTCTTCGAAACCGTCGGCAGCCAGGATCGCGACACGTTTACCGTTCAGTGCTTGATTCATCATGCTCTCCATTTCGTGATGAGGACATTGCGTGGTGACTACTCGTGGTAGCTACTCGTGACAACTACGCGTTACGGCCATGCCGTACAACGCCTTACAAGTGTGGCCCATCTTGTACAATCGTCAAGCGCTAATATAGAACCAGACCAGATACCACGGGCACTAAATCTTGTACAAGCCAGGTAAAACGGGAATAAAAAAGCCGGCCCTTCATCGAAGGGCCGGCCCGGTTTCGAGACGCGAACGGCTAGAACAACTTGGCGATGTCCTTGGCTTCCCAGTGCGGGAAATGCTTGCGCACCAGGGCGTTGAGGTCGCGCTCGAAAGCGGCCCAGTCGGTGCGGGTCGAAGCCTCGCGAGCGCTTGCCACCCCGCGAATCATGCCGGCGCCGACGGTCACGTTGGTGAGCCGGTCGATGAGGATGAAGCTGCCGGTGCCGGGGCTTGCGCGGTAGTCGTCGAGCGGGATGCTCGCGGTCAGTTCCACCTCGCAGCGGGCGATGGCGTTGAGCTCGAGCGCCTGGGCGGGGTGCTTTTCGAGCGTGTTCACGTCCACCTGGTACTCGATGGCGCGCACCTCGCCGGAAAGATCCCGCGTGGCGAGCTTGAAGTCATAGAGCTTGCCCGGCGTGAGGGCATCCTCGTGCATCCAGACGATGTCCGCGGTGAAGGCGTTGGAGATCGGCACCTTGGCGTCGGCCTGGACCAGCCAGTCGCCGCGGGAGATATCGATCTCGTCCTCGAGCGTGACGGTGATCGCCTGCCCCGGGTAGGCTGCGCTCAGATCACCATCGAAAGTGACGATGCGCTCGACCCGCGACGTCTTGCCGGAGGGCAATGCCTTGATCCGCTGCCCCGGGCGCAGGATGCCCGCCGCCAGCGTGCCGCAGTAGCCGCGAAAGTCCAGGTTCGGGCGGTTCACGTACTGCACCGGCAGGCGCAGATCCGACAGGTTCTGGTCATGGCTCAGCTCGACGCTCTCCAGAAGCTCGATCAGCGTCTTGCCCTCGTAGCCGGAACCAAAGTACCAGGGCGTGCGCTCGCTCTTGTTGACCACGTTGTCACCGGTCAGCGCCGACAGCGGCACGAAGCGGATGTCCGGGGCATCGAGGTTGGTGGCGAACGCCTGGTAGTCGCGCTTGATCTCGTTGAAACGCTCCTCGGAGAAATCGACCAGATCCATCTTGTTGACGGCGATGACCAGGTGCTGGATGCCCAGCAGGTCGGCGATGAAGCTGTGGCGCCGGGTCTGGGTCTGCACCCCGTAGCGCGCGTCGATCAAGATCACCGCAAGGCTCGCGGTCGAGGCGCCGGTGGCCATGTTGCGGGTGTACTGCTCGTGGCCCGGGGTGTCGGCGATGATGAACTTGCGCTTGTCGGTAGAGAAGAACCGGTAGGCGACATCGATGGTGATGCCCTGCTCGCGCTCGGACTGCAGCCCGTCGACCAGCAGCGCCAGGTCCACCGCATCCCCGGTGGTACCGCTGGTTTTCGAGGCCTGGGTGATGGCGGCGAGCTGGTCTTCGAAGATCATCTTGGAGTCGTGCAGCATTCGCCCGATCAGCGTCGACTTGCCGTCATCGACGCTTCCGCAGGTGATGAAGCGCAAGAGGTCCTTGTTCTCGTGCTCGTGCAGGTACTGCTCGATGTTGTCGGCGATCAAGTTCGATTGGTGTGCCATCAGAAATACCCCTCGCGCTTTTTCTTCTCCATGGAGCCGACCTGGTCGCGGTCGATCGCCCGGCCGCTGCGCTCGCTGGTGCGCGTCAGCAGCATTTCCTGGATGATCTCGGGAAGCGTTGCCGCCGTGGACTCGACAGCCCCCGTCAGCGGGTAGCAGCCCAGGGTGCGAAAGCGCACGGATTTTTGCTCGGGTACCTCACCGGGTGCCAGCGGCAGGCGCTCGTCGTCGACCATCACCTGCATGCCGTCGCGCTCGACGATGGGGCGCGGGGCCGCGTAGTAGAGCGGCACGATCGGGATCGACTCCAGGTAGATGTACTGCCAGATGTCGAGCTCGGTCCAGTTGGAGAGCGGGAAGACGCGGATCGACTCGCCCTTGTTGACCTTGGCGTTGTAGACGTTCCAGAGCTCCGGACGCTGGCTCTTCGGGTCCCAGCGGTGGTACTTGTCGCGAAACGAGTAGACCCGCTCCTTGGCGCGCGAGGCTTCCTCATCCCGGCGTGCACCGCCAAAGGCAGCGTCGAAACCGTACTTGTCCAGAGCCTGCTTGAGCGCCTGGGTCTTCATGATGTCGGTGTACTTGGCGCTGCCGTGATCGAAGGGGTTGATGTTCGCCGCCCGCCCCTCTTCGTTGGTGTGCACCAGAAGCTCCATGCCAGCCTCACGCGCCATACGGTTGCGAAACTCGATCATCTCGCGGAATTTCCAGGTGGTATCCACGTGCAGCAGCGGAAACGGCGGGGTGCCCGGATAGAACGCCTTGCGCGCCAGGTGAAGCATGACCGAGGAGTCCTTGCCGATGGAGTACATCATCACCGGGTTGGCGAACTCGGCAGCCACTTCACGAATGATGTGGATCGACTCGGCCTCGAGCTGCTTGAGATGCGTCAACCGCGCGCCGTCGATCGCGATGGAAGTCTCGCGCCGCTCTTGGCTCGGCGGAGCTTTGAACTGGGTCATTGCCTACTCCCTCTGGGCGGGCCGCGTCCGATCCATACGGCGCGCGGCATTCACCTCATTCTGATCAGTGGGACTAGGGTAACGCGTCCATTTAATAACTCGAAAGAATTAATAACTATCTTTTTATTCTTTTAGTAACTATCTGATGACGCATGCGCCAGGATCAGAGGTTCACGCGCTCCACCCAGGTCTGCCATTCGTCGCCGCGCAGCTCGACGATGCGATAGCCGGGACGGGATGCCTCGTCGATGGCGAACGCCTTCGCCCCGGGCATGAACTGATCCGCCATCGCCGGGCAGCCGTAGACCTCGACGCTGCGCTCGCCTACAGATCGACGCTGGGCAAACGCCTGGTGGGCATGGCCGAACAGCACGATCTTGACCTGAGGATAGTCCGCCAGGGTCTGCCAGAATGCGTCGCGATCCTTGAGCCCGATGGCGTCCATCCACGCAGCTCCAACCTCGACCGGCGGATGATGCAAGCCGATGACCACGGGCCTGTCGCTTTGCTCGAGCGCCTCGCCCAGAGCCGCCAATCGCTCGGAACCGAGTTCGCCGTGGGGCATCTGTGCCACTCGGGTATCGAGCAGCAAGAGACGCCAGGCGCCGAGGTCGACCTCGTCGATCAGCGGGTGGCACTCGACCATCAGATCGGGCTGGTCGTGGTTGCCGGGAATCCAGAACCACGGGCACGCAAGCCCCTCGAGGGCCCGGCAGGCGTGCTGGTAGGAAGCCAGCGTCTCGTCCTGGCTGACGTCGCCACTCAGCAGCACCACGTCCGGGCGCTCACGCATCACTTGCGCCAGCACGCGCTCGAACTGGCGCCACGGCACGCCGCTGCGCGAGCGCGCATGCTTGTCCGCGTGCAGGTGGGCATCGGTGATCTGGATCAGGCGCATCAGGGCAGCTCGGGCATGTCGTAGGCGTGGCCGTGGGCCAGCCCGTGAGCCAGCCACTCGCCCAGGAAACGGTTGAGCTGCAGCTTCTCGTCGGGCTGGTGCATCTTGGCATTGGGATAGCGGTAGCGGCCGTTGAAGTGGCGCTGGCGCTGGAAATCGGTGACCTCGGCCATGCGCACGTCGTGATAGAGATGCACGCGCATGCGCGGGCCCTCGAGCACGACGTCCAGCGGGCCGCTCTGGGTGAGCTCGACCATGGTGGTGTAAGGCGCCTGCTCGAGCACCGCCAGGTGCAGCTCGCCCAGATGGCGCGCGTCCTGATGCAGGGCGATATCCCGCTGCTGGCCGGCCTCCAGGTTGCCCACCAGGCGCAGCAGGCGGGCGTAGTTGGCACTGCACTCGCCTTGCAGCGATCGCAGGTCGGTGACGTAGGCGGCTCTAGCCATCTTCGCTCCTTTGAAACTCACGGGGACTCGGCGCCTGATGAGGGGCGGCGCGCAGCGTGGCGCGCTGGCCGTTGAGCCAGTAGAGCCCGATCAGACACATGGCGTTGTCGAGCCGCCCCTGGCCGAGAAGTTCCCACACCGCCGAAAAACTCAGCACGTGAACGCGAATGTCCTCGTGCTCCTCGGCCAGGCCATGAATGCCACCGAGGCTTGCGGTATCCACCAGGCCGCAAAACAGCGTGACCCGCTCGTTGCAGGCGCCAGGGCTCGGGTAGTAGGTGTGCAGCAGGGTCAGATCATTCAC
>NZ_JAMZBD010000023.1:0-14816 GCF_024158685.1 Halomonas sp. 707D4
CCGTCGTCGCCGTGCAGCATGGAGAGCTTGCCCACCAGCCAGCCGAGCCAGCTCTCGGGATCACGCGCCAGATCGCCAAGCCGCGTCAGCTCGGCAAGCGCAGGGCCGTCGGCGGCGAGCAGCACCTGCCAGCGACGCGTGTCGAGGCGCGCATGCTCGGTCACCTCGGCGAGAAAGGCGTCCAGCGCCAGCTCGAAAAGCGCCAGCGCCCCCTCCTCGAGGGCCATGCGCCGCGCCACGGCGTGCTCGTCGTCACCGACCGGCGACTCGGCGAGCAGCTCGGCCTGGTAGAGAAGCTGGTTGGTGCGCGCCCGCGAACTCACTTGCGCTTGTCCTCGACGTGCCACTTGCCGGCCTCGAAGGTGGCTTTCCAGCCCGTCGCCTTGCCCTCCTCGTCGGTCATCACGTACTGCTCCTTGTTCTTGCGCGAGTAGCGAATCTGCGCCGGACGGCCGTCCGGGTCTTCGCTCGGCGCCTTGAGGATGAAGTGGTACTTCTCCGGCAGCTCGTCCTTGTGCGCCTTGAGCTCCTTGACCAGCGGCGGGCGGGTCTCGCGGTTCTTCGGGAACTTGCTCGCGGCCAGGAACAGGCCGCTGGCGCCGTCGCGCAGCACGTAGTGGTCATCCACTTTCTGGCAGGCGAGCTCCGGCATCGGGATCGGGTCCATCTTGGGCGGCGCCACTTCCCCGCTTCTCAACAGCTTGCGGGTATTCTTGCATACGCTGTTGGTGCAGCCAAAGTACTTGCCGAAGCGCCCGGACTTGAGCTGCATTTCGGATCCGCACTTGTCGCACTCGATCACCGGTCCGTCGTAGCCCTTGATCTTGAACTTGCCCTGCTCCACGGCGTAGCCGTCGCAATCCGGGCTCTGGCCGCAGATATGCAGCTTGCGCGTCTCGTCGATCAGGTAGCTGTCCATCGCCGTGCCGCACTTGTCGCAGCGGCGCTTGGCGCGCAGCGCATCGGTCTCGGCCTCTTCCCCGGCGTCCTCGGCGACCACTTCCTCGCCGGGAATCAGGTCGATGGTGGTCTTGCAGCGCTCCTTGGGCGGCAGGTTGTAGCCGCTGCAGCCAAGGAACACGCCGGTCGAGGCGGTGCGAATCTGCATCTTGCGACCGCAGCTCGGGCAGTCGATGTCCGTGGGCACCGGCTGGTTGGGGCGCATGCCCTCGTCGCTTTCGGCGCGGGAAAGCTCCTGGCTGAACTCGCCGTAGAAGCTGTCGAGCAGCGCGCGCCAGTTGCGCTCGCCTTCGGCCACCTCGTCGAGGCTGTCCTCCATGCGCGCGGTGAAGGAGTAGTCCATCAGGTCAGGGAAGGACTCCTTCAGGCGCTCGGTGACGATGTCGCCGAGCTTCTCAGCGTAGAAGCGCCGGCTCTCGAGCTTGACGTAGCCGCGGTCCTGAATGGTCGAGATGATCGAGGCGTAGGTCGAGGGGCGCCCGATGCCCTGCTTCTCGAGCTCCTTGACCAGGCTCGCCTCGGTATAGCGCGCCGGGGGCTTGGTGAAGTGCTGCTGCGGGTCGAGCTTCTCGAGCGTCATCGGGGTATCGACGGGCAGATCCGGCAGGCTCTGGTCCTCGTTCTTGCCGGCGGGCTTCATCACCCGGGTATAGCCGTCGAACTTCAGCACGCGCCCCTTGGCGCGCAGGTCGAACCCGTCCACTTCCACGCTCAGGGTGCTGGAGAGATACTCCGCCGGCACCATCTGGCAGGCCACGAACTGGCGCCAGATCAGCTCGTAGAGCCGCTCGGCGTCGCGCTCCATGCCGGCGAGGTCGCTCGCCTTGCGCTCGACGCTCGAGGGGCGAATCGCCTCGTGGGCTTCCTGGGCGCTCTCCTTGCTGGAGTAGCGGTTGGGCGACTCGGGCAGGTAGCGCTTGCCGTATTCGCTCTCGATGTAGTCGCGTGCGCTCTCCACCGCATCCTTGGAAAGATTGGTGGAATCGGTACGCATGTAGGTGATGTAGCCCGCCTCGTAAAGCCGTTGGGCCATGGTCATGGTCTTCTTCACCGAGAAGCCGAGCCGGCCGCTGGCCGCCTGCTGCAGCGTCGAGGTGATGAAGGGCGCGGTCGGCTTGGAGCGGGTCGGCTTGTCTTCCCGGTTGGTGATGGCAAGCGTGGCGCCTTCGAGGCCGGCGATGCGCGCGTAGGTCTCGTCGCGAGAGGTCGGGCGAAACGCCTGGCCATCCTGACGGGCAAGCGCAAAGCGCACCGGCTGACCCTCCGGCGAGACCAGGTCCGCGTGCACGTCCCAGAACTCCTCGGGAATGAAAGCGCGAATGTCACGCTCGCGCTCGACGATCAACCGTACCGCCACCGACTGCACGCGACCGGCGGAGAGCCCGCGGGCGATCTTGGCCCACAAGAGCGGCGAGAGCATGAAGCCGACCACCCGGTCGAGAAAGCGCCGCGCCTGCTGGGCTTCGACGCGCGGAATGTTGAGCGCCCCCGGCGCCTTGAAGGCATCCTGGATGGCGTTCTTGGTGATCTCGTTGAACACCACGCGCTTGTAGCGCGCATCGTCGCCGCCGATGGTCTCGCGCAGGTGCCAGGCGATCGCCTCCCCTTCGCGGTCCAAATCCGTCGCCAGGTAGACGGCATCGGCCTTCTCGGCGAGCTTCTTGAGCTCGGCGACCACCTTTTCCTTGCCGGGCAGGATCTCGTAATGGGCCTGCCAGGCGTTGTCCGGGTCGATGCCCATGCGGCGAATCAGCTGATCGTGGGCCTTCTTCTTCTTGTACTCCGCCTTCTCCTCCGGCGAGAGCTTGCGGGTCGCCGCGGCCTGGCGCGCGCGCTCCTTGGGGTCGACGGCGGTCTTGCCCGAGCCGCTGGTCGGCAGGTCACGTATATGACCCACGCTCGACTTAACGATGAAATCGTTGCCGAGATACTTATTGATCGTCTTCGCCTTGGCAGGCGACTCGACGATGACCAGTGACTTGCCCATAGTGCTCCACTTCCTGTTGCTCGAGCTTGAAAGCCTTCGCTCTGAATACGTACCGCGTCTAGACGTGGTGTCGGTGTCAAAAAATGCGCCTACCCTACCCCAGGCCTTGACCAAGCGCCAGTCGCCCGAAGCGAGCCGAGTGCTTTATTGAATGAGGGCGAAGGCCGCCGTTTGCAAATTTCACTGCAAGGTAGCTAGACACTAGACTGCCGTTTACCGCTCGGCAACCAAAACCGGCCCACGCAACGAAACGCCCCGGGCATTGCCCGGGGCGCAGGAAAAGCGCTCGATGGCGCAATGCGGCTCAGCGCTTGGAACGCGGCTTGGCTCCGGTGCGCTTGGCAGGTGCGGCGCGCTTGGCGCCCGCTTGCGCGCCGTCATCGCCTGCCCGGGCGTAGGAAGCCGCGGGGATGGCCTTCGGCTCCCGGCGCGCCTGGTCGAACAGCGCCTTGACCTGCTCGAAGCGCTCGGCCCCGTTCTCGCTGAGCTCGCCACTGGCGGCGAATACCTGGGTCAACTGCTGAAGATGCCTGTCGAGTGCTTCGTTACTCTCACCCTCGAGAAGGCTCGGCAGCGCCGCGAGCGCCTTGTCACGGTCGAGCTTCAGAATGAAGAACTGCTCGCGCACCAGGCGCTTGAATTCGCACAGCGATACCTGGGAGTCGAGCTCGGCACGCGAGGCGCGAAGACGCTTGAAATTGCGCTCGTCGGTGGCGGGTGCCCCGCCCAGCACGTAGATGATCGAGCGCACGATCGCCTCCGGCGCGCCGCCCTGGCTTGCCTTTTCGCGCAGCGCCTGCTGGCGATGAGCGATGAAGCGCCGATGCTCGGGCTCGGCACCTGGACGGCGACGATGCACGTGGGCGTCGCCGTAGAGCCCGACGGCGGCCTGAAGCAGCGGCTGGCCGTAGAGGGTCAAGAACGCCGTCTCGGTCGCACCGTCGCGCAGGTCGCGAAAGCCGTTCAGGTTGCTGACGATCTGCTCCGACACCAGCGTCTCGAGGGTCCTGAAAGGGTTGTCCTCTGTCACCTCGTGGCGATTGTCGCGCACCGTCTGAGCCATCGTCGGCAGCAGCACGGTGAGCGGATTGCGATCCGACATCAGGCGATAGCCCAGGCGAATGGGGTGCATTCGGCGCATCAGGCGCGCCGATTCCGGCGTGACCATGGCGCGCACCCAGGGCTGCACGTAAAGCCGGTAGAACCCCAGGTTGATCTCGGAAATGCGCGCGACCGTGGCAAACCGGCGGTCGTCCTCGGGGCGATGCTGTACGTCCTCGTCGAGCTCGTCGAAGTCGCGGGGCGAGAACTCCAGCAGGTAGTCGCGCTCGATGAGTTCGGCGTCCTTGCGTTCGCTGGCACGGCTGATCGTGGTCTCGTAGAGCCCCGGGGGCATCACGTCGATGTAGTCCATGTTGGCGGTGAACTCGGAGTGCTCTTTGCGCGAGACGCTGCCGGAAACGAAGATCCCGAGGTGCCCGGTGGTGTCGTGCAGACAGTAGATGATGGTCTGCTCGTTGGCGACGATGTCATCCTCGCCCTCGTAGAGATCGCGAATCCAGCCCAGCGCCTGCGGCGGCGGGGTAATGTCGTCACCGCGCGAACAGAACACCACCACCGGCGAGCGCAGGTTGCGAAGGTCGATGCGCCGCCCGTCCTGGGTCACCAGCTGGGCGGTAGAGAGCCGGTTGCCGACGAACAGGTTGTCGACGATGTACTGGATCTCGTCGCCGCCGAGCACCACGTGGCCACCCCACCAGCGCTCGAACTCCAGATAGCGCGTGGTTTCGGTATCGACGTTGGCGTAGAGGTGGTACTGCTTCTTCCAGTAGGTATTGGCCGGGTTCAAGCGCTCGAAGTTCTGCACCAGCCAGGCGCCGTCGAACCAGCCGTTGCCAAGATCGCTCGTCAGCGCCGTGATCCAGCTGCCGCCGGCCATGCCGGCGGTGTAGCGCATCGGTGCCTTGCCGCGTTCGCCGGCCCAGTAGGAGAGCGGAGCGCCGGCGATCAGGATCGGCCCGAAGACGTCCGGCTCGAGCGCGGCGGCCATCATCAGTTGCCATCCCGCCTGGCAATTGCCCACCACCATGGGCTTTTCGGTGATTTCCGGGTGGCGCGCGATCACGTGGCGCAGAAACTCGACTTCCGCCTCGACCACGTCCTCCACGGTCTGGCCCGGCTCCGGGTAGGGCAGAAAGCCGATGAAATAGCAGGGGTGGCCTGCCTTGAGGGCCACGCCGATCTCGCTGTCCGGCTTGAAGCCACCGATGCCCGGCCCATGGCCGGCGCGCGGGTCGACCACCACGAAGGGTCGCTTGGCCGGGTCGATGTGCGTCCCTTCCGGGGGCAGTACGCGCAGAAGCTCGTAGTTGGTGGGCCGCGCGAGCGTTCGACCATCGACGAGCACCTCGGTCTTGAAACCCAGCACGTTGGGCTTGGTCTGCTCCATGTGCTCGAGGTACTGGTTGCCGCGTTCGCGCATCACATCCCAGTAGAGGATGCTGCGCTCGACGCCGTCACGCCAGTAGTCGATGGCGGCACGCCCGACGCCGAAGGGGTCCATCAGGTCGGCGAGGACGTTCTGCGCCGGGGCGGCGTCGCCATCTTCCAGGCGCTCAGGCAACTTGAACCAGCGCGCCGGCAGAAAGGGATTCGCGAGAAAGCTCATAGAGTCTCCTGGGAATTGTCAGGCGCCGCCTCGAGCGTCGCCCATAACGCGACCATGCTGCAATGCAACAAGTCTAGGTCATTCCCGCCATGTCGTCGATATAAAGACGCCCTGCCCGCGCCGTACAGACGAAACCTGCCATTGGTGGTAGCATTTCGCTCACTCGTCATTGCTCGACCGCGCTTAAGCTCATCGACCGGAGAGGTTGCCATGACATCGCCCAACCTGCTCAATCGATTGACCTTTCGCCAGCTCCAGGTGTTCCAGGAGGTGTATCGAAAGCGCTCCTACTCACGCGCCGCCGAGCAGCTCGGTCTCACCCAGCCCGCGGTGAGCTCCCAGATCCGCCAGCTCGAACAGGCGCTGAACGAGCCGCTCTTCAAGTACGCCGGCAAGACCCTGCACACCCTGCCCGCAGCGGACACCCTGGCGCTGTCGGCACGCGAGATCATCGGCCAGCTCGCCCGGCTGCAGATGAACCTCTCGGGGCTCGATGGCAGCATCAAGGGGGAGCTCAACCTGGCGGCGGTCTCGTCGGCGCAGTACGTGGTGCCCTATCTGCTCGCCCGCTTTCGCGCCCGGTATCCGGACATCACGCTGCGCCTGAAGGTATGCAACCGCAGCCAGGCCCTGGAGCGGCTGGCCCAGCAGCGCGACGACCTGGTGATCATGGCCATGGTGCCCGAGGACGACGGCCTGTCGGTGCTGCCGCTTCTGGAGAACGAATTGATCGCCGTGGTCTGGCCCAACCACCCGCTGCTCGACCTGCCCCGCCCGACTCTCGCCGATTTCGCCCGCCACTATGTATTGATGCGCGAGCCGGGCTCCGGGGTGCGCAACGCCTTCGAACAGCTGGTGGCCGACCAGGAGGTGGGCCTGCCCCATCGATTGGAACTTGGCTCGAACGAGGCCGTCAAGCAAGGCGTGATGGCGCACCTGGGCGTTGCGGTGCTGCCTCGTCTGGCAGTGAAGCTCGAACTCGAACATGGCCTTCTGGCGCAGCTCGACCTGCCGCACTTTCCCCTGCGCCGGGCCTGGTGCGCGGTACACCGGCGCGATCACTTCCCCACGCCCGCCGCCGAACTCTTTCTGCGCTTCACCCGTGAGCACCTGGCCGATTACCGGCGCCACTTCCAGACCCTGGCCGCGCCGCTCCCGAGTCCTGGCGTTTCATGCCTGCCCCTGTCGGCCATGCCCTGACCCTGTACCCCACGCTATTTAGCGCGTCGCCAAATATGTTACATTGGCACTACTACCTATGTCGTATCCAACATGTCCTATCGAGCACGTCGTATGGAGTGCGTCGATACCGTATACCGGGACGGGCCGACGAACGGCCTCGACGTTCAGCACCTTCGATATGGCCCGTTGCACAGTAGAGAGGCTCTTGTCTATGAGCGATACCCCCACACGGCGTGTACCCAGCGGCGAAAAGTTTCGCGACGAACGCGGCACGACGGTGATCAAGGATGGGATGAAGCAGCGCAAGGAGCAGCAGCCCCAGAGCCCGTCGCTCGAACGCAAGCCCAAGTGGCTACGCGCTCAGATTCCGGCGGGCGAACGCTTCGAAGCCGTCAAGAAGAACGTGGCCACCCACCGCTTGAGCACGGTGTGCGCCGAGTCCCACTGCCCCAACATGGGCGAGTGCTGGAGCAACGGCACCGCCACCATCATGCTGATGGGGTCCGTCTGTACCCGGGCATGCCGCTTCTGCGCCGTGGATACCGGCAACCCCAAGGGCTGGCTGGATGCCGAGGAGCCGGAGAACACCGCCAAGTCCGTCGAGCTGATGGGGCTTCGCTACATCGTGCTCACCTCGGTTGACCGTGACGATCTCGATGATGGCGGCGCGACCCACTACGCCAAGTGCATCCAGGCGATCAAGGCGCGCACGCCGGAAGTGGTGGTCGAGGCGCTCACCCCGGACTTCGACGGCAAGCTTGATGCCATCGAGCGCGTGGTGGACTCGGGCCTGGAGGTGTTCGCCCAGAACGTCGAGACCGTCGAGCGACTGACCTCGCGCGTGCGCGATCCGCGCGCCGGCTATCGCAAGACGCTGGACGTGCTGGCGCACGCCAAGCAGCACCGCCCCGACGTGATCACCAAGACCAGCCTGATGCTCGGCCTCGGCGAGACCGACGAGGAGATCCTGCAGACCTTCGATGATCTGCGCGAGATCGGCGTGGACATCGTCACCCTGGGTCAGTACCTGCGCCCGACCAAGAACCACCTGCCGGTGGAGCGCTGGGTGAGCCCCGAGGAGTTCGACCGCTACCGCGTCCTGGGCCTCGAGAAAGGCTTCATGGAAGTACCCTCCGGCCCGCTGGTGCGCTCGAGCTATCGCGCCGACCGGGTGTTCGAGAAGAACAACCTGGGGCTGGCCTCTCCCGCCGCCGTGCCGGGCCAGGAAGAGGACACCAACCGTATTCCGGTGTTCAACGTCGGCTAGAACGGGCATGCCAACAAAAAAGCGCCTGACCGCACACGCAGTCAGGCGCTTTTTTTCATGGCCACACACCCCTCACGCCACGGCGCTGCGCCCCGGGCTCATGTCGCGGCCGAGCAGCTCGGCGAGTGCCCGGGCGAGCTTTCCGCCCACCGCGCCAGGGTCGTCGAGCGCCACCAGATCGGCCAGGCGCGTCACCGCCATGCCCGCGTAGCCGCAGGGGTTGATGCGGGCAAAAGGCGCGAGATCCGCATCGACGTTCAGCGCCACCCCGTGATAGCTCGCCCCGCGGCGAATGCGCAGCCCGAGCGAAGCGATCTTGGCCTCGCCAAGCGGCGTCTTCACGTACACCCCCGGTGCATCCGGGCGGGCGTGAGCCGCCACCCCGTAGCCATCGAGCACCGTGATCACGGCGTTCTCCAGCGCACTGACGAGCTCGCGCACGCCGAGCTTCGCCCTGCGCACGTCGAGCAGCGGGTAGAGCACCACCTGGCCCGGGCCGTGATAGGTCACCTGCCCGCCGCGGTCGGTCTGCACCACGGGGATGTCGCCGGGCATCAAGAGATGCTCGGGCTTGCCGGCCTGCCCCTGGGTGAAGACCGGGTCGTGCTCGACGAGCCAGAACTGGTCCGGCGTCGTGTCGTCACGCCCATCGGTGAGCGAGCGCATCGCCTCCCACACCGGCGTATAGGGGCGCCGGCCGAGGTCGAACAGCTCGATGGACGCATCGCTTTTCATCACACCACCATGTGCACGCGGCCGGTCGCCTTGAGCTCCTCGAACAGCGCGGCGAGCTGCTGCTCGCCGGTCGCCCGGATGCTCACGCGTACCGACTGGAAGCGGCCGTTGCGGCTGTCCACCACCTGCAGCGCGCCAGCGTCGAAGTCCGGATCGTACTTGACCAGGATCTGGCAGACGCTGGCGGCGAAATCTTCCGCCGCGTCCCCTACCACCTTCAGCGGGTAGTCGCAGGGAAAGCTGATCTTCGGTTCGTTGACACTCGGCGTTCGCAGATCGCGAAAGCCCTTCTTCGCATCCTTTTTCATAGCCTGCCTTTGGTTGCCGGTGGGCGCCCGCCGAGCGGGCGCATCTCGATGAGCGCGTGGGATCAGTCGGTGAAGTTGCTGATCAAGCCGCTGAAGAAGCGACGCACCTGATCGAACAGGCGCTTGAAGAGACCGCCCTCCTCGACGTTTTCCAGCGCCGTCAGCTGACGCTCGCCGACCATCTCGTCGCCCAGGTACACCTCGAGCGTGCCCACTTCGTCGCCTACCGCGATCGGCGCCTGCAGGTCCTGGCGCAGGTTCAGGCGTGCGCGCAGCTCCTCGTTGCGGTTGCGCGGCAGGGTCATGTAGACCTCGTCATCGACGCCGACGCGCAGCTCGTTGGCTTCGCCGCCCCATACGCGGGGAGTGGCCAGCACCGCGCCGCGCTCGTAGAGCTTCATGGTCTCGAAGAAGCGAAAGCCGTAGCTCAGGAGCTTCTGGGTTTCCTGAGCGCGGGCCTCTTCGGAGTTGGTGCCCATCACCACCGAGATCAGACGCATGTCCTCGCGCTGGGCCGAGGCGACCAGGCAGTAGCCGGCGGCGTTGGTCCAGCCGGTCTTCAGGCCATCGACGGTCGGGTCGCGCCAAAGAAGACGGTTGCGGTTGGGCTGGTCGATGCCGCCGTAGGAGAAGTTGCGCTGGGAGTAGACCGCGTAGTGCTCGGGGTAGTCGTTGATGATGTGCTGGGACAGCAGCGCCAGGTCGTGTGCCGAGGAGTAGTGGTTGTCGTGAGGCAGGCCCGTGGCGTTCTCGAAGTGGGTGTTGCGCATGCCGAGCCGGTCGGCGTGCTGGTTCATGAGATCGGCGAAGGGCGCCTCACCGCCAGCCAGGTGCTCGGCCATGGCCACGCTCGCATCGTTGCCGGAGACGATGATGATACCGTGCAGCAGGTCGTCGACGGAGACCTGATCACCCACTTCGATGAACATCTTCGAGCCGCCGGTGCGCCAGGCGGTTTCGCTGATGTTGACCATGTCCTCGAGGTTGATGGTACCGCGATCCAGCTCGCGCTCGACCAGGTAGGCGGTCATCAGCTTGGTGATGCTCGCCGGCGGCAGGCGCTCGTCGGCGTTGTGCTCGACCAGAATGCGCCCGCTGTTGGCATCCATCAGGATCCAGGAGCTCGCGGCGAGTTGCGGCGCGGCGGGAATGATCGTCTGCGGCTGGGGAATCACCTGGGCGCTGGCCGTGACCGGCAGGGCAACGGCGGTCACCGTCGCGAAGAGGCAAAGCCGGGCAGAGCGGCGAATCGCGTTGAAAATAGTCATTACTCACTTCTCACTTGCAAAAAAGAACGTCAAGAAAACCGTTGAAGGGCCACGGGTGTCATCGATTATCGCACAACGAAGACCTGCGAGAAGCCCGCCTGGTTGAGCGCGGCACGCGCCTGCTGCTCCTGGCTCGGCGCCATCGGCCCGACCTGGACGCGGTGGACGTCGCTGTCGCTGAGCACGCGCACCGAATGCAGAAGTTCGTCACCCAGGCGCTGCTGGAGCGCTCGCGCGCCCTCTTCGCTGCCGAGCGCGGCGATCTGCAGATAGATTTCGTCGCCCTGGCCGGCGGGCGTCGGACGGGCGGCGGGTGGCGCGGCAGGCGCCGGGCTGGCCGCCGGAGCCGGAGCCGGAGCTGAGGCTGCCGCCGGCGCGGGGCTCGTCCCGCCGCCCCGATTGGCGAGCCACTGCTCGGGGTCGATCGCCTCGACGCGAACGCCGCCAGTGCCGTTGTCCAGAATGCCGAGTCGCGCCGCCGCGGCGTAGGAGAGATCGATCTCGCGATCGCTGTGGAAAGGACCCCGGTCGTTGACCCGCACGATGACCGAGCGGCCGTTGGCCAGGCTCGTCACCCGCGCGAAGGTCGGCAGCGGCAGCGAGCGGTGCGCCGCCGACATCTTGTACATGTCGTAGATTTCGCCGTTGGAGGTGGCGTAGCCGTGGAACTTTTCGCCGTACCAAGAGGCGGTCCCCTGCTTGGCGTAGCCATTGGCGCTGGGCAACACGTGATAGGTCTCGCCCCACACTTCATAAGTCGAACGGTTGCCCGCCGACGAACGCGGTTCGACGCGTGGCTGGGCGTCGGGCACCTCGCTGACATCCGGCGGCTCGAGCGGGTAGGCGTCGCCGCTCATGGCGTAGCGTCCGCCCCCGGAACTCGCGGCGCTGGCCGCCTTGGGGGCATCTTCACGCGGGGTGTGATCCACGCTCGACGTCGATGACGGCGCCTGCCCGGCGCAGCCGGCGAGCAGCGCCGCCAGGGCGAGCCCGGCACCGGCCGTCGTCGCCTTGTAGAACCTTGGTTTCATCCTTGAGCCTCGAGCTTTTGCGCAATGGCATCTGCCAGTTCGGTCACCGCCATCGCGTAGAGATGGCTGTGGTTATAGCGGGTGATGACGTAGAAGTTGAACTCCCCCACGCCGTAGCGGAGGCGGCCATCGGCAAGCTCCAGCGCAAGCGGTGTCACTTCGAGGGCCGGGTCGAGCGCCTCGACGGGCTCGATGCCGAAGGTCCGTAGCGCATCGACACGCGTGGCCGGCGGCGTGGTCAGGTTGACCTCGAGCTCGCCCGGCACGCGCTCGGGGCCTCGTGCCTCGTGGTAGATGGGGGCGCCTGCGCGCCAGCCGTGCTCGGCGAAGTAGTTGGCTACGCTACCGATGGCGTCGACGGGATTTTCCCACAAATCGCGCCGCCCATCACCATCGAAATCCACGGCATAAGCCTGGTAGCTGGTGGGAATGAACTGCGGATAGCCCATCGCCCCGGCGTAGGAGCCATAGACGCTGTCCGGCTCGACCTGCTGCTGATAGGCGATCTCGAGAAAGGCTGCGAGCTCGCCGCGAAAGAAGTCGCCGCGGCTCGGGTGGTAGAACGCCAGCGTCGCCAGCGAGTCCAGCACCTTGTGCTGCCCCTTGTGGCGTCCGTAATAGGTTTCCACGCCGATGATCGCCGCGATCACTTCCGGGGGCACGCCGTAGACCTCCTGGGCCCGTTCGAAGGCGTCGCGATGCGCCGCGATGAAGTCAGCTCCCGCGTCGATGCGCTCGTCGCTCATGAAGATGTCGCGATACTCGTGCCAGGCCAGACGTCGCTCCGCCGCCCCGTCCATGGCATCGAGCACTTCCTGACGGTAGCGTGCAAGACCGAGCGACTGCTCGAGCCACGCATCGGGAAGCCCGCGGGCGACGAGTTCCGTTGCCAGTTGCCGGGTGTCTGCATTGGCCTCTGGCGCGAACGAGACCGTGCCGTTGTCGCCCATCACCGGGGAGGCGCTTGCCATCCAGGCCGCCAGTAAAACGCCGCTGACCGTGTATCGGGTCCTGCCCATTGCACCTCTCCTTTGAAATTCCTTCGCCAGCCGAGACTAGCGCGACAGCAGCCGTCGATGAGCGTGTATCGACATAAGAATACCGAAGCCCGCCAGCAGGGTCACGCTCGACGTGCCGCCGTAGCTGACCAGCGGCAGTGGCACGCCCACTACGGGCAGAATGCCGCTGACCATGCCGACGTTGACGAACACGTAGATGAAGAACGTCAGGATGATGCTGCCGGCGAACAGCCGCCCGAAGGTATCCTGGGAGCCGGCCGCAAGCCACAGCCCGCGGCTGACGATCAGGGTGTAGAGCACCAGCAGCACGAGCATGCCGACCAGCCCGAACTCTTCGCCCAGCACCGCGATGATGAAGTCGGTATGACGCTCGGGCAGGAATTCGAGCTGCGACTGGGTGCCTTCGAGCCACCCCTTGCCCCAGACGCCGCCGCTGCCGATCGCGGTGGTCGACTGGATGATGTTCCAGCCCGCGCCCAGCGGGTCGCTGTCCGGGTCGAGGAAGGTCAATACCCGCTGGCGCTGGTAATTGTGCATGTTCATCCACAGGATCGGCATGCCCGCCGCCACCAGTGCGGCGACGAAGGCGATCAAGCGCCAGGAGAGCCCGGCCAGCAGCACTACCAGCGTGGCGGCGCTGGCCATCAAGAGCGACGTCCCCAGATCCGGCTGAATGGCGGTCAACACCACCGGCACGCCGATGATCACCGCGCACACGGCGATGTCACGAAACCTCGGCGGCAGCTGGCAACGGTTGAGATAGGCGGCCACCATCAAGGGCACGCCAAGCTTCATCATCTCCGAGGGCTGAAAGCGAATGATGCCGGGAATTTCCAGCCAGCGCTTGGCGCCCATCCCGATATCCCCCGCGATCTCCACCGCCAGCAGCATCGCAAGGCCGACCCCGTAGGCCAAGGGCGCCCAACGCAAAAACGTGCTCGGATTCAGCTGGGCGAGCACGAACATGCCTGCCAAGGCGATACCGAAACGCGACGCTTGGGCGATGACCGACTCGATACGCTGGCCCGACGCACTGTAGAGCACCAGAAGGCCCCCGGCCATCAATACCAGCAGCATCAGCAAGAGCCACGGGTCGAGGTGCAAACGCTCCCAGATGCTCTTGCGCCGGGCGATACCGCTATCCGGCGGGCGTACCGGATGGCGACGCAAACTGCGCGGAAGGTTTTGCCATGGGCTCATCAGTTGCCCTCCACGGTGGCGCTGCCGTTCTCGAGCTCGTCGAGCACTTCGTCGGCCTCGGGGGCATCGTCGCGCAACAGCCAGGCGTCGGTCATGGCACGGGCGAGCTGGGCGGCGTGCGTACTGCCGCCGCCGGCGTTCTCGACGATCACCGACACCGCGATCTGCGGATCGTCGATCGGCGCGAAGGCCATGAACAGGGCGTGATCGCGCAAGCGCTCCTCCAGCTCGTCGGCGTTGTAGCGCTGGTCCTGGCCCAGCGAGAACACCTGGGCGGTACCGGATTTGCCACCCATGCGATACTCGAGCCCCACGCCGGTACGCCGGGCAGTGCCTTCGCTGCCGCTGAGCACCTTTTCCATGCCGCTGAACACGCGATCCCACCAGGCGTCGTTGTCGAGGCGAATGTCATCGAGCGTCCCGGGCAGCACCTCCGGCAGCAGCTCGTCGCCGACCATGCGGGCCAGGTGCGGCTTGACCCAGTGGCCGCGATTGGCAAGCGTGGCCGTGGCGGCGGCGAGCTGCAGCGGCGTGATCTGCAGGTACCCCTGACCGATACCCACCGAGAGCGTCTCACCCGGGTACCAGGACTGGTTGAAGCGGGCGCGCTTCCACTCCCGAGAGGGCAGAAGTCCGGTGCTCTCGCCCTGCACATCGAACGCCACGCGCTGGCCGAAGCCGAAGTGACTCATCTCCTCGTGGATGTTGTCGATACCCAGGTCGTGGGCCAGCGAGTAGAAGTAGGTGTTGTTGGAGACCGCCAGCGCCCGCTCGAGATCCACCCGTCCGTGCCCCCAGCGCAGCCAGTTGCGGTAGCGGCGCGAGTCGTTGGGCAACTGGTAGTAGCCCGGGTCGCTGATCACCGTGTCCGGGGTGATCACCCCTTCCACGAGCCCCGCCAGGGCCATGAACGGCTTGATCGTCGAGCCCGCCGGGTAGTGGCCGCGAATGGCGCGGTTGAACAGCGGCAGGTCGATGTCGTCCTGCAGCGCCCGGTAGGAAGCGACGTCGATGCCGGTGACGAATTGATTGGTGTCGAACCCTGGCGTCGACACCATCGCCAGGATCTCCCCGGTCCGGGGGACGATCGCCACGATCGAGCCACGGCGCCCGTTCATGAGCTCGAAGGCGAGCGACTGCATCGACTTGTCGAGCGTCAGGGTCAGGTTGCGCCCTGGCACCGGATCGGTA
>NZ_JAMZBD010000024.1:0-14742 GCF_024158685.1 Halomonas sp. 707D4
GCACGTCGGACTGGCGCCGCCCCTTGGCGGTCGTCACAGGCGCGCCGGAAGGCGAGATCGACCGTCATCACGTGATCCGCCTCTTTCCGGCGCGCGAGGGCAGTCATATCACCTACAATCGCGGCTGGCCGCAGGTTCGCTACACGCGCCTTGGGCATGCCAGTGGCTACAACGGCCGTTTCGAGCTGTGCAGCGGCGCCCTCGGCCGCCGGCTGGTGCTCAGTCAGCTGGGGCGGCTGCGCCTCGACCCCGCTACCCCGGCCTGCAGCGATCAGGCGATGCCGTCGAGGTAGCGCTCGGCGTCGAGCGCGGCCATGCAGCCGCTGCCCGCCGAGGTGATCGCCTGGCGATAGATATGGTCCATCACGTCGCCGCAGGCGAACACGCCGGGCACGCTGGTCGCGGTGGCGTTGCCCTCGAGCCCGGAGTTCACGGTGATGTAGCCACCCTTCATGGCGAGCTGGCCTTCGAAGATGCCGGTATTGGGGCTGTGGCCGATGGCGATGAACAGGCCCGGGGCGTGAATCTCCTTGGTGGTGCCGTCCAGAGTCGACTTCACCCGCACGCCGGTGACGCCGCTGGCATCGCCCAGCACTTCGTCCACCTGCTGGAACCACTCCAGCGCGATCTTGCCCGCCTCGACCTTCTCGAGCAGCTTGTCCTGGAGGATCTTCTCTGCGCGCAGCGTGTCGCGACGGTGCACCAGGGTCACCTTCGAGGCGATGTTGGAGAGATACAGCGCCTCTTCCACGGCGGTGTTGCCACCGCCCACCACGATCACCTCCTGGTTGCGGTAGAAGAAACCGTCGCAGGTGGCGCAGGCGGAGACGCCCTGGCCCATGTACTGCTGCTCCGAGGGCAGGCCCAGGTAGCGGGCGCTGGCGCCGGTGGCGACGATCAGCGCATCGCAGGTATAGGTGCCGCTGTCGCCCTTCAGGGTGAACGGCTTTTCACCCAGGCTCACCTCGTGGATGTGATCGAACAGCACCTCGGTATTGAAGCGCTCGGCGTGGGCCTGCATCTTTTCCATCAGCGCCGGGCCCTGGATGCCTTCGGCCTCGCCGGGCCAGTTGTCCACGTCGGTCGTGGTGGTCAACTGGCCACCGGCCTGAAGCCCCGTGATCAGCAGCGGCTTCAGGTTGGCGCGGGCAGCGTACACCGCCGCGGTGTAGCCGGCCGGCCCGGAGCCAAGAATAATCAAACGTTCATGACGTGTTTCCATGCCACCACCTCTGTACTTGAAAGCGAACGGCCCGGCGGGCGCGTCGGCGCATGGGCGCGCGGCGCAGGCCCCGGGGAGCCGAGTATGGGAATCGAGCAGGAGAGTCTGCCTGAAATGGCGTCAAGTACAAGTGATTACAAGGGTAAGGCTACGCCATTAGGCTAAGATGGATTGAAAGGCTGCCTGAAAATACCCATGTGCTATTAATAAGGTACGTAAAAGAAAACGCGCAACCGTGGCGCCGCATCTCCACCGGCCAATGTCCAGATCAACACAGGAGAAAGCAATGAGCACGACTCCCGACACGCTCAAGACCCTCGAGGTAGGAGGCCGATCCTACGCCTACTACAGCCTGCCGGACGCCGCCGAGGCGCTCGGCAACATCGACCGCCTGCCCAAGACCCTGAAGATCCTGCTCGAGAACCAGCTGCGCTTCGCCGACGACGAAAGCGTGGAGCGCGACGACATGCAGGCGCTGGTGGATTGGCAGAAGGAGGGCAAGTCGAGCCGCGAGATCGGCTATCGCCCTGCCCGCGTGCTGATGCAGGATTTCACGGGTGTCCCCGGGGTCGTGGATCTCGCTTCGATGCGTGCCGCGGTGGAAAAGCTCGGCGAGGATCCCGCGCGCATCAACCCGCTCTCCCCGGTGGATCTGGTCATCGACCACTCGGTGATGGTCGACGAGTTCGGCCACGCCACGGCCTTCGACGAGAACGTCGAGATCGAGATGCAGCGCAACCGCGAACGTTACGAGTTCCTGCGCTGGGGCCAGCAGGCCTTCGACAACTTCAGCGTGGTACCGCCGGGTACCGGCATCTGCCACCAGGTGAACCTGGAGTACCTGGGCAAGTCGGTGTGGACGAAAGAGGAGAACGGCAAGACCTTCGCCTTCCCCGACACCCTAGTGGGCACCGACTCCCACACCACCATGATCAATGGCCTGGGCGTGCTCGGCTGGGGCGTGGGCGGTATCGAGGCCGAGGCCGCGATGCTCGGCCAGCCGGTGTCGATGCTGATTCCCGAGGTCATCGGCTTCAAGCTGACCGGCAAGCTTCAGGAAGGCATCACCGCCACGGATCTCGTGCTCACCGTCACCGAGATGCTGCGGCAGAAAGGCGTGGTGGGCAAGTTCGTCGAGTTCTACGGCGACGGCCTGAAGGATCTGCCGCTGGCGGATCGCGCCACCATCGCCAACATGGCCCCGGAGTACGGCGCCACCTGCGGCTTCTTCCCGGTGGACGACGAAACCCTGAACTACATGCGCCTGACCGGGCGCGACGACGGCCAGATCGCGCTGGTCAAGGCCTACACCCAGGCCCAGGGGCTGTGGCGCGAGCCCGGCGACGAGCCGGTCTTCAGCGACACCCTGGGACTCGACATGAGCACCGTCGAGGCAAGCCTGGCCGGGCCCAAGCGCCCGCAGGATCGGGTATCGCTCAAGCGTCTGCCCGACGCCTTCGCCAAGGTGATGGAAGACGACGGCAAGAGCCAGCCCAGCACCGAGACCGGCAAGCTCTCCTCCGAAGGCGGCCAGACCGCCGTGGGCATCGAGCGCAGTTTCGAGCACAACGATAGCCAGGACGTCGCCTACGACGGCCAGAACTTCCGCCTCAACCCGGGCGCGGTGGTGATCGCCGCGATCACCTCTTGCACCAACACCTCCAACCCCAGCGTGATGATGGCGGCGGGCCTGCTCGCTCGCAAGGCGCGCGAGAAGGGCCTGGCCACCAAGCCTTGGGTCAAGACCTCGCTCGCCCCGGGCTCCAAGGTGGTCACCGACTACCTGGCCGCGGCGAATTTGAACGACGACCTCGACGCGCTGGGCTTCAACCTGGTGGGCTACGGCTGCACCACCTGCATCGGCAACTCAGGGCCGCTGCCCGAAGCGATCGAGAAGGCGATCAACGCAGGCGACCTGGCGGTGGCCTCGGTGCTCTCGGGCAACCGCAACTTCGAAGGCCGCGTGCATCCGCTGGTCAAGACCAACTGGCTCGCCTCGCCGCCCCTGGTGGTCGCCTACGCGCTGGCCGGCAACGTGCAGTGCAACCTGGCGACCGAAGCGCTGGGTGAGGATTCAAGCGGCAACCCGGTCTACCTCAAGGATATCTGGCCCTCCCAGGCGGAGATCGCCGAGGCGGTCGAGAAGGTCAACACCGAGATGTTCCGCAAGGAGTACGGCGCGGTGTTCGAAGGCGACGAGACCTGGAAGGCGATCGACGTGCCGGAAAGCCAGGTCTACCAGTGGCCGGAGTCCACCTACATCCAGCACCCGCCCTTCTTCGAGGGCATGGGCCGCGAGCCCGACCCCATCGAGGACGTCGACAACGCGCGCGTGCTGGCGATGCTCGGCGACTCGGTCACCACCGACCACATCTCGCCGGCAGGCTCGATCAAGCCGGACAGCCCCGCCGGGCGCTACCTGCAGGAGCACGGCGTCAAGCCCGTGGACTTCAACTCCTACGGCTCGCGGCGCGGCAACCACGAGGTGATGATGCGCGGCACCTTCGCCAACGTGCGCATCAAGAACGAGATGCTCGACGGCGTGGTCGGCGGCGAGACCCGCCACGTGCCGAGCGGCGAGCAGATGTCGATCTACGACGCCGCCATGAAGTACCAGCAGGAGGGTACGCCGCTGGTCGTGATCGCCGGCAAGGAGTACGGTACCGGCTCCTCCCGCGACTGGGCGGCCAAGGGCACGCGCCTTCTCGGCGTGCGCGCGGTACTCGCCGAATCCTACGAGCGCATCCACCGCTCCAACCTGATCGGCATGGGCGTGGTGCCGCTGCAGTTCCCGAAAGGCGAGAGCCGCCAGACCCTGGGGCTGACCGGTGACGAGGAGATCTCGATCGCGGGCCTGGCGGATCTGAGCCCCGGCGCCACCGTCAAGGTGACCCTCAAGAACGCCGACGGCGAGCGCACTCTCGAGGCGAAATGCCGCATCGATACCCTCAACGAGCTGGCTTACTACCGCCACGGTGGTATCCTTCACTACGTGCTGCGCAAAATGATCGGCGCAGCCTAGGTACTACCCCCAATGCTTGCATGCCCCCACATCGTGGGGGCTTTTTTTCGTCACGACGTTTTCGTCACGACGCTTTGGCCACACCGTTTTCACCGCAACGAAAACGCCGCTGCGAAGGCAGCGGCGCTGGGGCTTGGCGACAAGGCCGGGCGATAAGGGTCTAGACGGCGCGCCGACGGTAGGCGCGGTAGTCCGGGTCCCAGCTCGCGCTCTCGATGTCCTGGCGCAGCTGGGTGCCGCTGGTGGTCAGCGCCACGCCGTTGTGCTGGGCGGTCGCCGCGACCTCGAAGGCGATCGCCTGGCTGATCTCGCGAATTTTCGACAGCGGCGGCAGCAGCGCGCCCTTGCCCTCTTTCACCAGCGGCGCTTCGCGGGCGAGGGCCCGGGAGGCGCTCATCAGCATCTCGTCGGTCACGCGGTGCGCCTTGGCCGCCACCACGCCAAGACCGATCCCCGGGAAGATGTAGGCGTTGTTGCACTGGGCGATCGGGTAAGTGCGGCCGTTGTAGACTACCGGCGCGAAGGGGCTGCCGGTGGCGACCAGCGCCTGGCCATCGGTCCAGCGAATCACGTCCTCGGGCACCGCTTCCGCCTGGGAGGTGGGGTTGGAAAGCGGCATGATCACCGGGTGCTCGCAGCCGGCGTGCATGGTGCGAATCACCTGCTCGGTGAAGATGCCGCGCTGGCCGCACACGCCGATCAGCACCGTCGGCTTGACCCGGGCGATGGTCTCCTCGAGCCCCTGGCCGTTCCACCCGGCCACCAGCGCGGGGTCGTGGGCCAGGCGGCGCTGGAAGTCGCGCTGCCAGGTCTGGTCCGTGGTCATCAGGCCTTCGCGGTCGATCACGAAGATGCGCTCGCGGGCCTCGCGCTCGGTCAGCCCCTCTGCCTGCATGGCGACCACCACCTGCTCGGCGATGCCGCAGCCCGCCGAGCCGCCACCGACGAACATCACGCGCTGCTGGGCGATGGTCTCCTCGCGCGCCTGGCAGGCGGCCATCAAGGTACCCACCACGACGGAGGCGGTGCCCTGCACGTCGTCGTTGAAACAGCACAGCTCGTTGCGGTAGCGCTCCAGCAGCGGCACGGCGTTGGCCTGGGCGAAATCCTCGAACTGCAGCAGGACGTTGGGCCAGCGCCGCTTGAGCGCGGCGATGAACTCCGCCATGAAGGCGTCGTACTCTTCCTGGCTCACCCGCTCGTGGCGCCAGCCCATATACATCGGGTCGTCGAGCAGCGCCTGGTTGTTGGTGCCCACGTCGATCATGATCGGCAGCGTGTAGGCCGGGCTGATACCACCACAGGCGGTGTAGAGCGCCAGCTTGCCGATCGGGATGCCCATGCCGCCGATGCCCTGATCCCCCAGGCCCAGGATCCGCTCGCCATCGGTGACCACGATCACCTTGACGTTGTCCTTGGTGGCGCTGCGCAGGATGTCGTCCATGTGCTCGCGATCCGGGTAGCTGATGAACAGACCCCGGTGATTGCGGTAGATGTTGGAGAACTCCTGGCACGCCTGGCCCACGGTCGGCGTGTAGATGATCGGCAGCATCTCCTCGAGGTGCTCGGAGACGAGGCGGAAGTAGAGCGTCTCGTTGTCGTCCTGGATGGCGCGCAGGTAAATGTGACGGTCGAGGTCGCTATGACACTGCTGGTACTGGCGGTAGCTGCGCTCCAGCTGGTCCTCGATGGTCTCGACCTTCTGGGGCAGAAGACCGATCAGATTGAAGGCGACCCGCTCCTCCTGAGTAAACGCACTGCCTTTGTTCAATAGCGGCATTTCGAGCAAGGAAGGACCGGCGTAAGGAATGTACAAGGGGCGTTTACTTTGAGTCATAGGGCTCTCTTCTCGTCCATTACTGCTGCAGCGCAGCAATTTCAAGCGTTTACGGTTATGACGGCATAATGTATCACGCTACTACGACAAAGGTGGCACCTGCACCTGCTTTGAGCAAAGAAAATGCCCCGCTTTTGAGGCGGGGCATTGGACATCAATCAGTTAGCGTCAGGCGGTCTTGGCCTTTGGTTTTCGACCCTCCACGCCGTCGAAGAACAGCGGGCGCAGCTTCACGCCCAGCATGTTGCCGCCAAAGGCCGCCACCATCCATATCCAGCCGTGCAGGCTGCCCGAGGCGATACCGCTGAAGTAGGCGCCGATATTGCAGCCAAAGGCGAGCCGCGCGCCGTAGCCGAGCATCAACCCGCCGAGGATCGCCGCGATCACCGAACGGATGGGAATGTTGAAGTTCGGCGCGAAGCGCCCGGCCAGATGCGCCGCCGCCAGGGCCCCGAGCATGATGCCGATGTTCATCACCGTGGTGATGTCCGAGAAGATGCTGGAGGAGAGCGCCGCCGCGTTGGATTCGGACTGCCAGTAGCCCCACTGGGAAACGTCGCCGCCGATGAATTCGAACACCTTGGCGCCCCACAGCGCGAAGGCCGAGGTGATGCCCCAGGGGCGCCCGGCCAGCGCCAGCGTGGCGAAGTTCAAGAGCGCCAGCGCCACGGCGCCGGCGATCAGCGGCCAGGGGCCTTCCAGCCAGCGCGCGCGGCCGGGCTTGGCCACCTTGGGCGCCTTCTCCAGTTGCCCATGACGGCCCTTCTCCAGCACCACGGTGAGGGCGGCGATGGCGGCGAAGATCACCAGGCTGATGGCGATACCCACGCCGGGCCCCGCCACGTCGACCAGCGACACCGGCGCGAAGGCCGGCAGGCTCTGCCACCAGGCGAAGTGCGCCGTGCCGATCACCGAGCCGACGATGAAGAACAGCAGCGTGATCAACATGCGCGCGTTGCCGCCGCCAGCGGTGAACAGCGTCCCCGAGGCGCAGCCGCCGCCGAGCTGCATGCCCAGCCCGAAAATGAACGCCCCGACGATGACCGACACGCCGATGGGCGAGACGAACCCGGACACCGGCCGGCCGAACAGCTCGCCCGCCCCGAGTGCCGGAAAGAACAGCACCACGGCTAGCGCCAGCATCACCATCTGCGCGCGCAGACCGCGGCCCCGGCGCTCGGTGATGAACGCCCGCCAGGCGGCGGTGAAGCCGAAGGCGGCATGATAGAGCACCACGCCCAGCAGCGCGCCGACGATCATCAGCATGCCGGTGTTGGCGCTGAAGAACACGCCGATCAAGAGCGCACCGAACACCACCGCGGCCATCGCGATCAGCGGCACCCGGTACTTGCTGGCGGGAGTTTCGGCCTCCAGGGAGGCAGGATTGGTCGACATAGCACACCTTTCTCGTTCAATGGTTCCACGAATCCCAGCGAGGCTCACGCCTCGTCTTTCGACGTCTCGTCCTCTTCGCGCTGCACGTAGAGCGCGTTGACCAGCACGAAGCCGATCACCGTGAGCGGTGCGGCCAGGAGCACCCCCGCCATGCCGAACAGCGTACTGGCGGCGAACAGCGAGAACAGCAGCATGGCCGGCGGCAGGTTGACCGCGCGCTGCTGCACCAGCGGTTGCAGCACGTTGCCCTCGATCTGCTGGATGATCACGTAGGCGATCAGCGCGAACAGCGCGGTTTCAGGACTGACCGTGTAGGCCAGCAGAAGTGCCGGGATGGCGGCGATCAGCGGCCCCACCAGCGGCACGAAGTCCAGCAGCCCGGCGATCAACCCGAGACCCAGCGGCGCAGGCACGCCGATCAGCCACATGCTCACCCCGACCAGGATACCGGTCACGGCCATGGCCACGAGCTGCCCGCCCAGCCAGAAGCGCAGCGCCTTGCCGCTCTTGTCCAGTGCCTCGCCCAGACGGTCGCGGCTCTTGATCGGCGCCAGCAGCAAAAGCCCGCGGCGGTAGACCCCCGGCTGGGCGGCGAAATACACCATGCCGACGATCAACGCGAAGAAGTTGACCAGGCTGCCGCCCATCGAGACCACCACCATGCCGACCTGGCCCAGTCCGTTCTCGAACATCGACCCCGCCCGCTCGCCGGCGTTCTCCATCAAGGGAGCCAGCGGCGAACCTTCCAGGCGCTCCTGGAGCTGCTGCCATGCGTCCGGCAGCAGCGACGAGAGCGACTCGAGCTCGGAGGCCACCTGCGAGCCGAAGGCGACGCTGATCGCCGCCAGCAAAAGCGTCAGCACCACGATCACGATCAAAAGCGCCAGCCAGCGCGGCAGCCCCCACTTGAGCAGCGGCACCATGCAGGTCTGCAGGATGCACGCCCCCACCACTGCCCCGAAGATCAGCAGTACAAGCCCCACCAGCTTCCACAGCACCAGCGCGAGAATCCCCAGCGCCAGCACGATCATCGCCTTTTCGGTGAACGTTTGATGACGATACGTCGATTGCATTCAATGATCCTTTTGTAGAGCCCGGCGACACGAATCGTGCCCAGCACCGAAGCAATTTCTTCCCTCAGGCTCCAGTTTAACGCACCCCCGGCTCAACGCACTGGCAAGTGATCGCCCAAGCACAAAAAAGCCCTGCCGATGGGCAGGGCTCAGGATAGCGTTCACATCGGGGAGCAAGCTTAGACGAAGCGCCCCAACCCCACCGCCGCGCGCAGGCGCTCCATGGTGCGGGTCGCCTCCTCGCGGGCGCGCTCGGCGCCCTTTTGCAGCACCGCCTCGATATGGCCCGGGTCTTCCAGCAGCGCAGTGTAGCGCTCGCGGGGCTCGCGCAGCTGGGCGTTCAGGTAGTCGAACACCTGGTTCTTGGCATCGCCCCAGCCGATGCCCGCCGCGTACTGCTCGCGCATCGCTTGAGTTTCATCGTCGCTGGCGAACGCCGAGTAGATCTGGAACAGCGTGCAGCTGGCCGGATCCTTCGGCTCGCCGGGCTCCAGCGAGTTGGTCTTGATCTTGCGGACCAGCTTCTGAAGCTTCTTCTCCGGCGAAAAGAGGGGGATGGTATTGTCGTAGCTCTTCGACATCTTGCGCCCGTCGAGACCCTTCAGCACTTCGGTCTTCTCGTCCACCACCGCCTCGGGCTGTACGAAGTAGTCGCCCTTGAACAGGTGGTTGAAGCGCCCGGCGATGTCGCGGGCCATCTCGATGTGCTGGATCTGGTCACGCCCCACCGGCACCTTGTTGGCGTTGAACATCAGGATGTCCGCTGCCATCAGCACCGGGTAGCCGAACAGCCCCATGGTGATCCCTTTATCGGCATCCTGGTTGCCCGCTTCTTCATTGTCGGCCACCGCCGCCTTGTAGGCGTGGGCACGGTTCATCAGGCCCTTGGCGCACACGCAGGAGAGCATCCACATGAGCTCGGGAATCTCGGGCACATCTGACTGGCGGTAGAAGATCGCGTTGTCGGTATCGAGGCCCAGCGCCAGCCACGTGGCCGCGATCTCCAGGCGCGACTGCTGCACCCGGCTCGGCTCCTGGCACTTGATCAGCGCATGGTAGTCGGCCAGAAAGTAGAACGACTGCACGTTCGGGTCCTGGCTCGCCTCGATGGCCGGCTTGATGGCGCCCACATAGTTCCCCAGATGGGGCGTGCCGGTGGTGGTAATCCCCGTCAGCACACGGGTCTTGGCGTTGTTCATAGCGAGATTGATCCAGCGTTAAAAAATCGAAAAGATAGGAGATTGTACACGCTACAAAGGGAAAGCGTCGCCCGGCCAGCATTGCCATCTCATAGGGCCTCCTAGATATCCTCAGGATCAATCCTGAGGATATCTACGAAACCCGAGGCGATTCATTCTGCTATCCCGATTCCAGAACTGAATAGTACCCCGGCTCGTTAAATCATAAAAATGCAGGCGCACCAGGTTAGCCTTCTTCTGATGGTACTCCCGCGTATAATTCGGCTCATGCTGGAAGCGGCCACGTCTATGACGCAGCCAGCAGGAAATACGTATAGATAAGAGTTGGCAAACCCCGATGCGTAACCCCTCGCGCGGTAGGCTGACTCCTACGTATCGTATAGCTTTATCTCTGGATACCGTAGGTGCTGCTCTTGCTACTTGAATCTAGGCTTTTATATCAGCCCCTTCGCTGCGAATGTGATACCACTAGCTCGCTAAAACCCGAGCTTTATGGTATATCAATTTTGCCTTCTTCATGTTTAGCATCAGGCAGGTGGTCTTTGAAGAACTGAATGCGATCATCCAGTTCTTCGGGAAGGCAGTAGAGAAGGTGTGTTCTCGGCCGATAGCTAGAATTACGTTTGAAAGGCTTCCACTGGTACGTCAACGCAATCATGCTTCGTTTTCTCCAGATCTTGATATGCTCCGTTTTTGTCCAGTCAATCTCTTCATGTCGACTTCCTCGGGCCATTTCCTGGTAGCCTTTTGATGATCCCATCATCCAGGCAGCAAAGCCCATTGCCAGCGGTCCTAGACTAGTAATGAGTAGCGAGGGGTCCATGAGAATCAGCACTAGAACGATCGGCATCAAAATAATAGCGGACCATTTTAAAAATGGTTTTACCGAATCCATTTGCGGTTTCCAGGAGCACACTTCAGCGCTTTGCGCTGTAAATCTGTAAACAAGGATAGAGGTCTGGTGGGTCATGCTCATAGTGATCAGTAAAAACAATAAAAACATCCCCCCCCCTATTAAAAACTTAGACAATAAACTCCAGCCTCCAAAAGACATTAAATACGCCGACCCCAAACAAACAAAAAACAAAACAGAAAACAAAATATTAGCAACAAATATATTGTAATTACGCGCACGAATTTGCCAACTCATGACGTCAGGCTCATCCGCATGTTTCCATGGTATCTGAGAGACATAGTCCTGTTTGGGTTGTAAAAACCACATATCAACATCCTTAATCTTCTAAATTCATGGGTACCGTGATGTCAAAGCGAGCAGGCAGGCTGATGCCTTGGCCTTCTTCGCCATTGGGCTCGATCTCTTTTTTGCCGCGGGCGGCATTCGGCTTGTAAAAGGTAAAGCCCAAGCTACTTTCTGATGATGCGAGCAGCGTCTCTGCATAATTCACTGTCAGTACAAACGGCTCGCGCTCAGCCTGTTCACTGGCGGGAATCCAGGCTTGCCATACTCCTAACGGACCATCTACTTGGAATGGGGAAGCTACGGTTACACCCCGTCGCTTCCCCAAATTTGCTTTATTGAAAATAATCTTAGTAGGCTTCACCAAATTCCAAGATTTAACCTGTTACGGCATGAGGAGAAAACTATGCCAGCAGAGGCTGCCAATAGAAACTAAACAGCAGGTATATCGAAACAAAACCTATTATCTCCCCCAAAATAAAAACACGGGTATCAAAAAACTTCAAACTGACAAACGTCAAACTTCCCCTCTATGACTGGCACATTAGGGAGATTTGACTTAAAAAATTCAAGAACATCATCGTACTTGTTTTTGGGTATAAATATAGCTTTAACAAAATTCTTCATCTCCTCTCCTGTATCCGGATGGTTCCAGTACAAATTCAAGCCAATAATACTTCTGTTTGGGTAT
Organism: Halomonas sp. 707D4; assembly: GCF_024158685.1. Lineage (NCBI taxonomy): Bacteria > Pseudomonadati > Pseudomonadota > Gammaproteobacteria > Oceanospirillales > Halomonadaceae > Halomonas > Halomonas sp. 707D4. Next base: position 11,638 of record NZ_JAMZBD010000024.1, read on the forward strand.
GCGTAAATATTTTTTGCATCCCGCCATGCAATCTCATATTCCATCTGACTTCTAACCATGGACTGGTAACCTTTCGAATTACCCATCAACGCCGCCGTGGCACCAATGCCGACGGGGCCAATAGCAGCAACAATAAAGCTAGGCTCAATAAGAACCAAAAACATCACTAATACACCAGACCCTATAGCAATCCATTTAATAATGGGCTTGACTGAATCAATTTTCGGCTTCCAAGAAAATGCTTCTATACGATTTCCTGTTACTCGATACACAATAATTGCAGTTTGGAAAAAAATACTCATCGCTATAGGAGTACATAAAATCAACACCCCAACAGGTATTAAGTTCACATAACTAAGCATATCTCTATCACCACCCGCCTTGAAAATCAATAGCGAAAAAAAGGCCGCTAGCAAAGAGACATATGCAAAAAAAATAGGTTAGCAAAAATGTGTTGTAATCACATGTACGAACTTGCTACGTCATTATCGTGGGTTCGTCCAAGTGCTTCCATGGCATTTCCGCCACATAACCGTGCTTAGGTTGAATAAACCACATACATATTACACTCTTCAATTAATTAAACAGCAGGGACCGTTAAAGGGACCTTGACGGAGTTGTCGGTACCGCGATAGCGCTCGCTGACTTCCACGTCGCGCTTACCCTCACGAGGCTCCGGTTTGAAAAAGGTGAAGCTGAGCCCGCCGTTGGTATCACTATAAACGGCTTCGTCATAGGCGACTTCCATGAGAAAGGGTTCTCCCTCTGCCAGTCGTTCAGCAGGCAGCCACGCTTGCCATACTCGTACAGAATTTGCAGAGGAGCCACCTGTAGCTTCCTAAGTCTGGCAGTCATAAGTGGTGATAGCAGAGTAACCAGAATGCACCCTACACTGAAATTAAAATGCCCGGTTACACGGGCCGGGCACGCACGAAATAGTTGACGTGGAACAAAGCTTAAACACTTACTCTGGTAATGTCGCAAAGTGCGAATGAACAATTAGTTTTCCTTCACGATATGGCGTATCAGGCAGGCGCGTCTTAAAGAATGACAGACACTCGTCAAAGTCCTGATGGCGACAATAGACTTTACTGTAAACAGAGTAATGGGACCCATCCTCATTATGCCAAGTGAAGCGCAAACCAATTAGGTTGCGCTTCCTCCAAACTGCAATAGCTTCTGCATTTGGCCAATCTATCACATGATAATCTTCATCTCTCACCATAGATTGGTAGCTTTTCGAATTACCCATCAACGCCGCCATAGCACCAATGCCGACGGGGCCAATAGCGGCAACAATAAAGCCAGGATCAATAAACACCAAAAACATCACCAATACACCAGACCCTACAGCCGTCCATTTCATAACGGGCTTGACTGAATCAATTTGTGGTTTCCAAGAAAAAGCTTCTATGCGATTTTCTGTTAGTCTATACACAATAATTGCAGTTTGAAAAAAAACACTCATCGCTATAGGAGCACACAAAGCCAACACCCCAAAAGGTATCAAATTTACGTAGTCCAAAACATCTCTATTACCACCCGCTTTAAAAATCAACAGAGACAAAAAAAGACAGCCAGCAAAAAGCCATATGCAAAAAAACAGATTAGCGACAAATGTATTGTAATCACGCACACGAATTTGCCACGTCATTATCGCAGGCTCCTCCAAGTGCTTCCATGGCATTTCCGCCACATAATCGTGCTTAGGTTGAATAAACCACATACGCATTACACTCTTCAATTAGTTAAACGGCAGGTACCGTTAGAGGCACTTTGACGGAGTTGTCGGTACCGTGGAAGCGCTCGCTGACTTCCACGTCGCGCTTACCTTCACGGGGCTCCGGTTTGAAAAAAGGTGAAGCTGAGCCCGCCGTTGGTATCACTATAAACGGCTTCGTCATAGGCGACTTCCATGAGAAAGGGTTCTCCCGCTGCCAGTCGTTCAGCAGGAAGCCACGCTTGCCAAACTCGTAACGGATTATCTGCCTGATACTGAGAGGCACCGGGCAACTCCCGCTCTTCTCCCTGTAGTGGTCGCTCTTGAAAACTTGCAGCAGGCGCCCAAAAGCCTCCCGCCACCTGCTCAGAAACCGAGACGCCTTCTCCAGCCAGCGTAGCAGGGAGGGCCAGCTGCACCCAATACCCTTGCAGGGTGGTGACCTGTCTACCCGGGGAGTAGGAGGACATGGTCGTTGATATATCAAACTCTGTTTTCACCACAGGTGTGAGCTTAAGAGCGGGGGCAAACAGCGCCTCGTTCAGAGCACGCAGTTCAGCCGTATTTTCTTCATCGCTATTCGACCATTTTTTGGCGTTGCCCCAGGTACTTTGATAAAGCCAAAGCCGCACCCCAATCCCGGCGGTAGTAATCGGCTGGCATGGAAGAAAGTAAGTAGCCTACGCTGAGAGCAAGTAGTGCCCAACTCGCCCATGGTGCCAATATCCAAGCAAAGGCAAACCACCGCCCAAGCAAAGCCCCCCTAACTGTGCAATACCAACGCCGGTCATGCCTATCGTTGTTAAGAATTTTGCACTGATCGCTCGACGCTCCTCAGCACTAGTTGAAGAAGACCTGCTCTGCCAAACCTACCAAGACTCTACTCCAGCACCGATCGCCGCAAACGCGGACATTCCTGCAACGCGACTTGCAAGTTTAGCGGCGATACCCGTCAGTCGCGGTTGAGGTTCTGCGTATCGTGGTCGGTGAGGCTCAAGCGCACGCCGGGGGCGAGTTCCGGCAAGTCGCTTTCGGCGCGGGCCGTGGTGGCGTTTCGGCGCAGGTGCTCGAGACGAATGCGGGTGAAGAGCTTGCCGGAGGCGTCCTGCATGTAGCGGTCGGGGTAGTCGAAGTGCTTATAGTCGCTCTGCTGGCTGTGGGCTTCCACGTCGCGGCCCAGGTGTTCGTGCAGTTGGGCGTAGGCCGGGTTCTTGAAGCTGTAGTCTTTTAGCGAGGCGGTGGGCCGCCGCTACGCGAGCGGTGTGGCTGAGCTTGCGCACATGGCGCGTGGGCGCAGTGCCGCCGGCGCGGCTGTGGTAGGTTCGCTCACCCTGATTCGCCAGCACCTGAGGGTCATCGGCAAATACCAGCCGGTGGGCGCTCTC
>NZ_JAMZBD010000025.1:0-14487 GCF_024158685.1 Halomonas sp. 707D4
GGAATCCAGCCCAGCACCTCCTCGACCGGCCTGAGCGCATCGAAGGCCTTCTGGTGGCAGTGGCCGTGCAAAAGCGCCCGGGCGGCGGGTAGCGGGCCAAGGGGCAGGTCGAGCTCCCCCGCCGCCTTCGCCTCGACCAGAAACTCCTCGAAAAGATAGGCGGCGTCGGCCAGGGCCCTAGCCTCGTCGCCATAGCCGTACTGCAGGAACTCGTCTCTCAACGTCAGAAGGCAGGAGGGCTCGAGACCCACCACCGCCACGCCGCGCTCGACGAAAGGCATCAGGTGATCGAGGGTGCGCCGTGCCTCCGCCTTGGCCTTGTCGAACTGACCGGCAGACAGGTAGGTGCGCCCGCAGCACAGTGGGCGCTGCCCCGGGCGCACGTTCAGGTGCACGTGGTAGCCCGCCGCCTCCAGCACCCGCTTGGCCGCCCGGGCGTTGTCGCTCTCCATGTAGTTGTTGAAGGTATCGACGAACAGCATCACCTCGCGCTCCCCCTTCGAGGGGGAAGAAGCCCGGGTGCTTGCCAGGAAGTTGCCTTCGAAGACCGGAAACGCCCGGGCCCGGGCAAGGCCGAGGGCGTCCTTGAGCGGCCGGGCGATAAACGGTGCACGCTCCACCGCCCGGGTGACTCCGCGAAGGCGGTGCGCCCAGGCCGCGTAGCGCGGCATCTCTCCCACCAGCCGGTCGCGAAGCGACAGCCCCTCGAGCCGGGCCCGGGCGGTACGCGCCTCGATCTTGAACTTGGCCATGTCCACCCCGGTGGGGCAGTCGCGCTTGCAGCCCTTGCAGGAAACGCACAGATCCAACGCCTCCTTGACGCTGTCGCTGGCCAATCCTTGCTCGCCGAGCTGGCCGGAGAGAACCAGGCGCAGGGTATTGGCCCGGCCCCGGGTCAGGTGCTTCTCTTCCAGCGTCGCACGGTAGCTCGGGCACATGGTGCCGGCGTCGAACTTGCGGCAATGCCCGTTGTTGTTGCACATCTCCACCGCCATGGCGAGGCCGTGGGTCGCATCCTCGGCCGTGCCCGGCGGGCTCTGCTCACCGGTGAGCGGGTCGCGCTCGACGTTCCAGGCCGACCAGTCGAACACCGGGGTGATCGGAATGCGCTGGTAGCTCGCGGGAAAGCGAAAGTAGCGTTCGTCGTCCATCTTCGGGGTATCGACGATCTTGCCCGGGTTGTAGAGGTTGTGCGGGTCGAACAGCGCCTTGATCTCCTTGAAGGCGTCGTTGACCGTCTCGCCGAACTGCCAGGCCACCCACTCCCCGCGGCAGATACCGTCGCCGTGCTCGCCGGAGTAGGCGCCCTTGTACTCGCGCACCAGACGCGAGGCGTGCTCGGCGATCTCGCGCATCTTCGCCGCGCCCCCCCGGCGCATGTCCAGGATCGGGCGCACGTGAAGCGTGCCGACCCCGGCGTGGGCGTACCAGGTGCCTTCGGTCCCATGGCGGTTGAACACCTCGGTGAGCTTGTCGGTGTACTCGGCCAGGTGCTCGAGCGGCACCGCGCAGTCCTCGATGAAGGACACCGGCTTGCCGTCGCCCTTCATGCTCATCATGATGTTGAGCCCGGCCTTGCGCACGTTCCATAGCGCCTTCTGCTCGCCGGCTCCGGCCATCTCGACCACGCTTCCGGCCAGGCCCAGATCTCCCATCAGTGCCGTGAGCTCCTTGAGCTTGCCAAGCTGCTCGTCCAGGTTCGTGCCGGCGAACTCCACCAGCAGCATCGCCTCGGGCCGGCCGATCAGCGCCTTCTCGATCACCGGACGAAAGGCGGGATTTTCCAGCGAGAGCTCGATCATGGTGCGGTCGACGAGTTCCACCGCCATGGGCCCGAGCTTGACGATATGCTGGGTCAGGTCCATCGCCTGGTAGAAGGTCGGGAAGTTCACCACCCCCAGCACCTTCTGTTCCGGCAGCGGCGAGAGCCGCAAGGTCAGCCGCCGGCTCACCCCCAGGGTACCCTCGGAGCCCACCAGCAGGTGGGCCAGGTTGGCACGATGGGAGGCGTCGTAGGGAATCGGGTTCTGGCAGTCGAAGAGATCCAGATTGTAGCCCCCCACCCGGCGCAGCACCTTGGGGAAGTGGCTGCGAATCTCCGGGCCCACCCGCTCGGCGATGGCCCGCACCTGCCGAGCCAGCGCTGCCTCCCGGGAGCCCTCGGCCATGGCGTCGACGAAACCGAGGCTCACCTCGTCGCCGTCGGCGAGCACCGCGTCGAGCCCCAGCACGTTGTGCACCATGTTGCCGTAGTAGATCGAGCGGGAGCCGCAGGAGTTGTTGCCCGCCATGCCGCCCAGGGTGCACTGGGCGCTGGTGGAGACGTCCACCGGGTACCAAAGGCCGTAGGGCTTGAGCCAGGCATTGAGGTGATCGAGCACGATGCCCGGCTCGACCACCACGGTAAGGGCCTGTTCGTCGAACGCCACCACCTGGTTGAGCCACCGGGTGGTGTCGATCACCAGGCCCTCTCCCACGGTCTGGCCGCACTGGCTGGTGCCCCCGCCCCGGGCCAGCACCGGCACCCCCTCGGCCCGGGCGATGGCGAGCGCCCGGGTCAGGTCCTCCTGATGGCGGGGAATCACCACGCCTACCGGAGTCACCTGATAGATCGAGGCGTCCGTGGCGTAGCGCCCGCGACTGGCCCGATCGAAGAGCACGTCACCTTCGATCTCGCGGGTGAGCCGGTCGGCGAAGGCCCCGACCGGCGCGATCCGGGCATCCCGTGAGCGGTGTTGCGGGGTGAGTGACGTCATGGGAACTCCTCGCTTACTGGGTGGAATCGGCCTGGGCGAAGCGGTGCGGATGGTCGGCGAAGTACTCGAGTGCCGCACTCACGCCGCTCGACTCGAGCGCGACGCCGGCAAGCTTCAATCCCGCCTCGCAGCCGCCGAGGGTGGCGATCAGGGTCAGGTCGTTGCAGTCGCCCAGGTGGCCGATACGGAACATCTTGCCCTTGGCCTTGCCAAGGCCCATTCCCAGAGAGAGATCGAAGCGCTCGTAGATGATCTTGCGCACCGCGTCCGCATCCACGCCCTCGGGCACCACCACGCCGGTCAGCACCGGCGAGTAGAGCGCCGGGTCCTGGCACTGCACCTCGAGCCCCCAGGCCTCGACGGCGGCGCGCACCCCCGCCCCCCAGCGCGCGTGGCGCTCGAAGACGTGCTCCATGCCCTCTTCCAGCAGCATGTCGAGGGCCTCGTTCAAGCCGTAGAGCAGGTTGGTGCTCGGCGTGTAGGGCCAGTAGCCGTTCTCGTTCGCCTCCAGGATCTCGTCCCAGGCCCAGAAGCTCTTGGGAAGCATCGCCCGGCGGCTGGCTTCGATGGCCCTGGGCGAGAGCGCGTTGAAACTGATGCCCGGCGGCAGCATCAGGCCCTTCTGGGAGCCGGACACGGTCACGTCCACGCCCCACTCGTCATGGCGATAATCGGCACTGGCGAGACCGGAAATCGTGTCGACGATCAGAAGCGCCGGGTGGTTGGCCGCATCGATCGCCCGGCGCACCGCGGCGATGTCGCTGGTGACCCCGGTGGAGGTTTCGTTGTGCACCACGCACACCGCCTTGATGGCGTGCTCGCCGTCCTCTCTGAGGCGCTTCTCGATCAGCTCCGCCTGCACGCCCTGGCGCCATCCCTCGTAGCCGGGAAGGCCGAGAAACTCGGGCTCGAGCTGCAGACGTCTGGCCATCTTCTCCCACAGCGTGGCGAAGTGGCCGGTTTCGAACATCAATACCCGATCGTTGGGAGACAACGTATTGGCCAGCGCCGCTTCCCAGGCGCCGGTGCCCGAGGCGGGATAGATCACCACCGGGTGCTCGGTCTTGAACACCCGCTTGATCTTCTCCAGAAGCTCCCGGCCCAGAGCGCCGAACTCCGGGCCACGGTGATCGATGGTAGGCAGGCTCATGGCGCGCAGGATGCGATCCGGCACCGGCGAAGGGCCGGGGATCTGCAGGAAGTGGCGACCGGTCGGGTGGAAGTCGAGGTTCAGCATGGGTCGTGTCCTTTTATTGGTTGTTGTTGAATGGGTTGTTGTTGAATGGGTTGGTGTTGATTGAAACTAGCTGCTGACGCAACTTGCATAATGAATGCAATTCAGGTGTTTAAAAAAACCGCTGCCTACTTGATGCAGCCCGCCTCGCGCAGGGCGTCGATTTCCGCGCGCTCGATGCCGAGGGTGGCGAGCACCTCGTCGGTGTGCTGGGCGAACAGCGGCGCCGGGGCATGGATGGTCGAGGGCGTACGCGAGAACTTGCTGGGAAAGCCGATGGTCTTCATGCGCCCGATGACCGGATGCTCCATCTCCTGCACCATTCCCCGGGCCAGATAGTGCTCGTCGCTCAAGGCCTGGGCGAAATCGTTGATCGGCCCGGCGGGGACGCCGGCGCCGTCGCACAGGATCAGCCACTCGTCCACCGTGCGACTCGCCATCAAGTCTTCGAGCAGGGCCTCGAGCTCGTCGACGTGCTGGCCGCGATCGAAGTTGGTCAGAAAGCGTGCATCCTGCATCAGCCCGGGCTCGCCCAGCACATCGGTGCAAAAGCGCTCCCAAGTGCGCTGGTTGGCGCAGCCCAGCATCAGGTAGCCGTCGCTCGCCTTCACGGCCTGGTAAGGGGCGGAGACCCGGTGGCGCCAGCCCGTGGGCGCCGGCACGGTGTTCTCGGCGAAATAGGCCGCGGCCTCCCAGGTGAACCAGGGCAGCCCGCACTCGGTGATGGCGATGTCGATATGCTGGCCTTCGCCGGTGTTCATGCGGTGGATGTAGGCGGCCAGGATCGAGTACACGGCCGTGATGCCGGCGCCGATGTCGTACACCGCGATGCCGGTCTTGAGCGGGCGCCGCCCGGGCTCGCCGGTCATCGACATCAGCCCGGTCATGCCCTGGGCCACCAGGTCGAAGCCCCCCTTGTGGCTGTAGGGCCCGGTCTGGCCGTACCCGGAGATCGAGCAGTAGACGATGGCGGGGTTGATCGCCTTGATGGTGTCGTAGTCGATGGCCAGCGACTGGGTCACCCCCGGGCGGTAGTTCTCGACGATGACGTCGGCGCTCGCCGCGAGCTCGTAGAAGATCTCGCGGCCGCGAGCTTCCTTCAGGTTCAGCGAGATGCTCTTCTTGTTGCGGTTGATCTGGGAAAAGCAGGTGGACTCGCCGTTGACGTAGGGCCCCATCTGGCGGCTGTCGTCACCGCCGTTGAGCTTCTCCACCTTGATGACCTCGGCGCCCATGTCGGCCAGCACCATGGTGCAGTAGGGCCCGGCCATGATCTGGGAGACGTCGAGGATCTTGAGATTGTCTAACGCGGACATGGATTTCTCCTTGAATTAACGACCGGACCACTCGAAGGGGGTCTTGTCGACGAACTTCTGCACGGCCGCGCCGAAGTCTTCGCTGGTGTAGCAGATGCCGACCCAATCGTCGCCGGCATCCGGCGGCAGGCGCCCGGCCTCGCGCACGCGGTTGATCAGCGCCTTGCTCGCCTGCAGGGTCAGCGGCGCCCGGGTGAGAAAGGCGCCGGCCAACGTCTTTACCTCGGTGGCGATGGTGTCCTGGTCGAACAGGGCGTTCACCAGCCCGAGTGCCAGGGCCTCCTCGCCGTCGACGAGCCGGGCCATCATCAGCACCTCCTTTGTGCGGGCGGTGCCGAGCATCTCCAGAAGCCTCGACACGTTGGTGATCGACAGCGTGTTACCCAGGGTCTTGGCGATGGGCACGCCGAACTTCATCGAGGCGGTGGCGTAGCGAAAATCGCATACCAAGGCCAGGGCCGCGCCCCCGCCGACGCAGGCGCCCTCGATCATCGCCAGGGTGGGCTTGGGAAAGCGTTCGAGCTTGCCCACCACCCGGTCGATGCGCCGCTCGTAGTCGATGGCGTCCTCGCGCTTGTCGAAGTGGGCGAACTGGGTGATGTCGGTACCGGCGACGAAGGCCTCGCCCCCCACCCCGTAGAGCACTAGGGCGTGCACGCCGCTGTCGTCGGCGAGGGTGTCGCAGTAGTACTCGAGGGCGTTGTACATCTCCCAGGTCATGGCGTTGCGGCTTTGCGGGCGGTTGAACCCGAGCCAGGCCACGCCTTCGTCGATGGAAAAGCGCACGCTGTCCGTGGTCGGTCGCGGTGTCTGCGCCATGGGATTTCTCCTGAACGGGCTCTAGCCGTAGATGAAGTTCACCAGCGCCAGGGCGAACGCGGGAATGTAGGTGTTGATCATGAGGATCGTGAACAGCACCGCGATGAACCACAGGTTCGTCTTCGAGGTCGCCCAGATGTCCGACTTGGCGATCGAGCACGAGGCGATCAGCACGCTCGCCACCGGCGGCGTCTGCTGGCCGATGGCCAGGTTCAGCGTCACGATCAGGCCAAAGTGCAGCGGGTCGATCCCCACCTCGATCACCAGCGGCAGCACGATGGGCACCACCAGGATGATGGCCGCCGCCGAGTGCAGGAAGACGCCCAGGATCAGGAAGATGATGTTCAAGAGCGCCAGGATGACGTACTTGTTGCTGGTCCAGTCGCTGATCTGCATGGCGATGGCCTGGGGTACCCGGGTCTCGGTGAGATAGCCGCCCACCACCGCCGAGGCCGCCACCAGGAGCATCACCACCGCGGTCTGTACCCCGGCGCTCTTGCAGGAGTCGATGAAGTTCTTGATGGTGAACTCGCGATACACCACCGCGCTGATGAAGATCGCCACGCACACGGCGAGCGCCGCGCCTTCCGTCGCGGTGACGAAACCGCCGAAGATACCGCCGAGGATGATGACCGGAATCAACAGCGCCCAGACCGCTTCCTTGAGCGCCAGCCAGAGCTGGGAGATGCGAAAGCGTCCTTCCGAGGGAAAGTCGTACTTGCGCGCCAGGTAGTAGCACATCGCCGCCAGGCCCATGGCGCCCAGAAGCCCCGGGAAGATCCCCGCGACGAACATCTGCACCACGGACTCCCCGGACATGACCGCGTAGAGGATCATGGGAATCGAGGGCGGCAGGATGATCGCCAGACTCGCCGCCGAAGAGGAGATCGAGGCGGCGAACTCTTTCGAGTAGCCCTTCTTGCGCATGGCGGGAATCAGGATGCTGCCGATGGCCGACACCCCGGCCACGGAGGAGCCGGAAATCTCGGCAAAGAAGACCGAGGCGCCGATGGTCACCATCGAGAGCCCGCCCTTGATGAACCCCACCATCGCCATGGCCAGATCGATCAGCCGCCGGGAGATGCTCGAGGCGTTCATGATCGCGCCGGCCAGGATGAACAGCGGGATCGCGATGAGCGGGAAGTTGGTCGCCCCTTCGAACATGGTCATGCCGACGGTGGGCATGGCCATGCTGCCGTAGGTCATGAAGGTGGCCACGGTCCCGACCAGCGCGAGCGCCACCGCCACGGGAACGTTGATCAGGATCAGCACGATCAGCGCCAGAAAGATATACAAGATGACCATGGGATTATCCTCGCTGCTGTGTGCTGACGGCTTCGACTTCCTCGGCATCGATGCCGGCTTCCTCGAGCTCGTGGTCGATGAAGCCTCGGCCTCGGGCGTGCTTGACGACCTCGGGCAGGCGCAGGAGCTCGGCGATGATGAACAGAACCGATGCCACGGGAATGGCGGACTGGGTCAACTGCATGGAGATGGAGGGCAGGCTCACCATGTTCACCCCGTCGAGGATCAGGATGACCTGGTAGCTCGCCAGCCCCAGAAAGACGAAGAAGCCGATGGTGATGGCCTCCGCCAGCAGTGCCACGGGCACGCGTACCGAGGGCGGGCACATGTTCAGGACGCTGGGGCAGGTGATGTGCGCGCCTTTCGCCGCGGCCAGGGCCGTGCCGTAGTAGGTCACCCAGGCCAGAAGCACCGCCGCGAGCTCGTCGTACCAGCTCAGCGGCGAGCCGAGATAGCGGGTGACGAACCCGATGGTCACCACCGCCGCCAGGGCAATGACCAGCACGACCACGATCGCTTCAAGAAAGGCGAAGTACGCCGTCTTGAACCTGTTGAAAGTACTCATTGAACTCTCCCGAGCCGACGGGCGCCCGGGCGGGCGCCCGACACGATGGTGATTACTCGCCGCGTAGCGCGTTGACCTGGTCGATCAGCGCCTGTCCACCGTCCACTTCGCTGGCGAATTTCTCGTAGATCGGCTGGGAGGCATCGGAAAACGCCTGGAAGTCCACCTCGTTGACGCTCATGCCCTCTTCTTCCATCCGCGCCAGGATCTCGTCGTCGAGCCGTGCGCCCTCCTCGAGCGCAAAGTCCTCGAGCTCGAGCGCCACCTCCTCGAGTACCGTGCGCACCTCGTCGGGCAGACGGTTCCAGCTTGCGCCGGCGACCAGGTAGGCCGGGGTATAGACGTGGTTCGACATGGAGAGATACTCCTGCACTTCCTGGAAGCGCGAGGAGTAGGTCTGGATCAAGGGGTTTTCCTGACCGTCCATCGCGCCGGTCTGCAGGGCCACGAACACCTCGGAAAGCGACATCGGCGAGGGAGCGGCGCCATAGCTTCGGAACATCTCGATGCGCCAGACCCCGCTCGGGGTACGCAGCTTTATGCCCTCGAGGTCCTGGGGCACGTTGATGGGTCGCACGTTATTGGTGATCTGGCGAAAGCCGTTCTCCCACACCCCTAGAATATGAAAGCCGCGGGCCTCTGCGGCGTCCGCGAGCGGGCCGTGTACCACCTCGTCGCGCACTCGCTTCATGTGCTCCCGGTCCTCGATCAGGTAGGGCATCTCGAACAGCGCGAACTGCTCGTTTTCGGAGCTCATCACCGTGGAGGGAATGGTCAGATCGAGAGAGCCCAGGCGCAGCCGGCGCAGCATCGACTCGTCCCCGCCGAGCTGGCTGTTGCCGTACACGCTCACCTCTGCCACACCCTCCAGGCGCTCGTTGGCAAGCTCGGCGAAACGGTTGGCGGTGATCTCGAAAAGCGACCCGGGTCCACCGACGTGGCCCAGGCGTATTTCGGTGTTGGCGCTGGCGCCAAGGGCGCCCAGGCCCAGGGAGAGGGCGGCCGCCACGATTGCAGGTTTGAAGAAAGTCATAGAGCACTCCAGGTGAACACTTGTTGTTGTTGATTCGTCACCATCGCAGCGTGGGGCCGGATGGCGCCCGTCGAACGTGGGAAAGCTCGCCTTGCAAGCCGACCCCGCCGATCTCGATATTATTGTGAGTCCTTGCCGTGACACCGCTTCAATTTGAATTCAAAATTCAAAATTAGGTATTAAACTTTCGTCTTTGAACTTCTGTCCCAAGGCTAACTCGCTGATTCGCCGTCGAACTCGAGGCGAAAAAAAGCGGCGCCACGTGGCACCGCTTCCAAAAAACCATCAGGAGAGGGTCAAGGCGCCAGACCATAATTCAGCTTCGCAGCCTCGATGCCTGCAATCGCCACCTGCTGATCCTCCTCCGAGGAGGCGCCGCTGACACCCACGGCACCGATGACGCACTGGTGATCGTCGAGAATGGGAACACCGCCCGCCACCGGTACCACCTGCCCTTGCGAAGCGGCGGCCACACTTGCCAGAAACGCCGTACGCTCCTGGTTGCGCTCGCCGATGACGCCGCTGGCGATCCCCATGCCGAGCGCCGCGAAGGCCTTGCCCTTGGCGACGGGAAAGCGTAGCGGGCCGCAACCATCCTCGCGCTCGGCGACGATCAGGTGTCCACCGGCATCCAGTACCACCAGGGTGAGCGGCGGCAGATCGAACGCGCGCGCCTTCTCCACGGCGCCTTCCAGAAGACGTCGAGCCTGGGCACGGGTCAGTTGAACGCTGGCATGATAGACGTTGCTAGGCATGAAAACTTTCCTTTATCGTTGTGATTGGATGGAAGAACTCGAATGCTTGCCGGCGGAAGGATTTGTCAACCGCCACGATTTGAATTCATAATTATATTTGCAGAGGACTGAGTGTGACGCCAGTCTGTTATCGAGCGTTGACCGCCGCCAGAAGGGCACGGAACGTGAGCGCCATGTTGAAAGGACAGTTCCATGACCAAGATTTTGCAGCGCAACTTGTATCGCGAGGTGGCCGACCGAATTGGCGACTTGATCGAGCATGGCGAGCTGGCGCCGGGCGAGCGGATTTCCGAACGCGAACTGTGTGAACGGTTCGGCGTTTCACGCACACCGCTTCGCGAAGCGCTCAAGGTGCTGGCCGCCGAAGGGCTGATCGAGCTTCTCCCCAATCGAGGCGCCCGAGTGGTACGACTGACCTTCAAGAGCGTCAAGGACACCTACGACCTGATGGCCGCCCTGGAAGGACTGTCAGGAGAGCTCGCCTGCCAGCACATCAGTACCGCCGACATCCGCAGCATCCGCGCGCTGCATGATGCGATGCTCGCTCACTACGAAGCGCGCGATCTGACCCAGTACTTCGAAGTGAATCGGCAGATCCACGAGCGCATCCTGGCCGCCTCCGACAACCCGGTACTGCAGGAGATGTACAGCAACCTCAGCCAGCGGGTGAAGCGCGTACGCTACTCGAAACAGATGACCGACACCTTCTGGAAACGCGCCGTGGAAGATCATGAACAGATGATCGACGCGCTCGAACGACGCGACGGACAGAAACTCGGCCAGGTGCTGCGCGAGCATTTGTGCAACAAGATCGAGATCGCCACCCTTGCCGGGGTGATCGAGGAGGAAGACCCCGGGGCGGCGCGCGCCTAGCGCCCCGGCGCAGACTGGACAGCCCCAGGAAAAAGGCCCAGATTGATCGGTATCAGCGGTGAAAAACCGCCCATCACGACACAACAAGTACGCCAATCACAGGATGGGACATGAATATTCTTTTCGATCCGCGCCTCGACGGCGAGCTGGTCGGGCGTGACAAGCACGAGGTACTGGAGGCGCTTGAGCGCGCCGCCCCGACCCTGACCCTGCTCCATCGCGAGGAGGACCTGCGCCCCTTCGAGTGCGACGGCCTGGCCGCCTACCGGGTGCTGCCGATGCTGGTGGCGCTGCCGGAAGAGCTCGCCCAGGTCGAGGCGCTGTTGAAAGCGTGCTTCGCGCTCGGCGTGCCGGTGGTCACCCGTGGGGCGGGCACCGGGCTATCCGGCGGGGCGCTGCCGCTGGAACAGGGCGTTCTGCTGGTGATGTCGCGCTTCAACAAGATCATCGAGGTCGACCCGGATGCGCGCATCGCCCGCGTCCAGCCCGGGGTACGCAACCTGGCGATCTCCGAGGCCGCCGCGCCTTACGGGCTCTACTACGCGCCGGATCCGTCGTCGCAGATCGCCTGCTCGATCGGCGGCAACGTGGCGGAGAACGCCGGCGGCGTGCACTGCCTGAAGTACGGGCTGACCGTGCACAACGTGCTGCGCGTCGACGTGCTGACCATCGAGGGCGAGCACATGACGTTGGGATCCAATGCCTTCGATGCGCCGGGATTCGATCTGCTGGCGCTGTTCAACGGCTCGGAAGGCATGCTCGGCGTGATCACCGAGATCACGGTGAAGCTCCTGCCCAGGCCGACCGTCGCCAAGGTATTGATGGCGAGCTTCGACGACGTCGAGAAGGCCGGCCGCGCGGTCGGCGACATCATCGCCGCCGGCATCGTGCCCGGCGGGCTCGAGATGATGGACAAGCTTGCGATCAAGGCCGCCGAGGACTTCGTGCGCGCAGGCTACCCGCTGGAGGCCGAGGCGATCCTTCTGTGCGAGCTCGACGGCGTCGAGGCGGACGTCGACGACGACTGCGACACCGTGCGCCAGGTGCTGGAGAAGGCTGGCGCCACCGCTATCTCCCAGGCTCGCGACGAGGCCGAGCGGGCCAAATTCTGGGCCGGGCGCAAGAACGCCTTTCCCGCGGTCGGGCGCATGTCGCCGGACTACTACTGCATGGACGGCACCATCCCGCGCAAGGAGCTGCCCCGGGTGCTCAAGGGGATCGCGGCACTGTCTGAAGAGAGCGGCCTGCGAGTCGCCAACGTCTTTCACGCCGGTGACGGCAACATGCACCCGCTGATCCTGTTCGATGCCAACAAGGAGGGCGAGCTTGCGCTGGCCGAGGACGTGGGCGGCCGGATTCTCGAGCTGTGCGTCGCCGCCGGCGGCTCGATCACCGGCGAGCACGGCGTGGGCCGCGAGAAGATCAACCAGATGTGCAGCCAGTTCCAGGCAGACGAGATCAGCGTGTTCCACGCGGTGAAGGCGGCCTTCGATGACAAGCGCCTGCTCAACCCGGGCAAGAACATCCCGACGCTTGCGCGCTGCGCCGAGTTCGGCGCCATGCATGTGCACAACAACGACCTGCCCCACCCGGAGCTGCCGCGCTTCTAGAAAGGCCGCCGCGAACCAGAGCGTGAACCAGAGCCCGAACAATAGAAAGGAGCGAGCATGACCGAACCCGCCACATCGGCGCCGGATCGCGACATCAGCGAGGCGCTTTGCCAGCAGGTCGCCAACGCGTACCAGACCCGGGCACCGCTGCGCATCGTCGGCGGCGACACTCGCGGCTTTTACGGCCGCCCGGTCGAGGGCATCGATCTCGATATCCGCGAGCACAGCGGCATCGTCTCCTACGATCCGGTCGAGCTGATCGTCACGGTGCGCGCCGGCACGCGTCTCGACGCACTGGAAGCCGCGCTCGATGCAGAGCACCAGCGACTCCCCTTCGAGCCGCCGCGCTTTGGCGCGTGCAGCACCATCGGCGGGGCCGTGGCGACCGGGCTTTCCGGCCCGCGCCGCCCCTGGGCGGGTGCTACGCGGGATTTCGTGCTGGGCACCCGCGTGATCACCCAGGAGGGCAAGCGCCTGCGCTTCGGCGGCGAGGTGATGAAGAACGTCGCCGGCTACGACGTCTCGCGACTGATGGTCGGCGCCCAGGGCACGCTTGGCGTGCTCGCCGACATCTCCTTCAAGGTGCTGCCCAAGCCCGCCGCGACTCACAGCCTGCGCCTGGACGACATCGCCATCGACAAGGCGCTTTCACTGCTGGCCACGCTCGGCCGCGAGCCGCTGCCGATCACCGCCGCCGCCTTCCAGGCGCAGGTGCAGGGCATTTTCGTGCCAGGCGGCGAAAGCTCGGTGAAGGCGACCCGGGAGCGCCTGGGCGGCGAGCCGCTCGAGGCCGCGTTCTGGGAGGCGCTGCGCGATCATCGCCTCGATTTCTTCACCCTCGACGATGGCGAGACGCTGTGGCGTGCTTCGCTGGCGCCGAACACGCCGCCGCTTTCGCCCGACGTTGGCCTGGCGACCCTCTACGACTGGGCGGGCAGCCAGCGCTGGATCAAGACCCGGGACGGCGAGGCGCTGCGCCGCGCCTGCCAGAAGGTTGGCGGCCACGCCACCTGCTTCACGCCCGCCGCTCGCGGCGGTGCAGAGTCGCCCTTCACGCCGCTCGACCCCGTGCTCGAGAAGTATCACAAGCGGCTCAAGGCCGAGCTCGACACCCACGGCATCTTCAACCCGGGCCGGCTCTACGCGGGGCTTTAAGGAGAGCTTTTCATGCAGACGCACTTTACCGACGCCGACCGCCAGAAGCCGCATATCCAGGAAGCCGAGCGCATCCTGCGCACCTGCGTGCACTGCGGCTTCTGCAACGCCACCTGCCCCACCTATCAACTGCTGGGTGACGAGCGCGACGGTCCTCGCGGGCGCATCTACCTGATGAAAGAGCTTCTGGAAAGTGACGATAACGACACCGAGGTGACCGAGGAGACGCGGCTGCACCTCGACCGCTGCCTGACCTGCCAGAACTGCGAAACCACCTGCCCCTCCGGCGTCGAGTACCACAAGCTTCTGAACATCGGCCGGGCGGAGATCGAGCGCCGGGTGCCCCGCTCGGCCGCCGAGCGCGCCGAACGCTTCGCCTTGCGCAAGATGATGGTCGACCCCAAGCGCTTTCAGGCACTCTTGAAGCTGGGCCAGACCTTCAAGCCTCTGGTACCCGCCAGGCTCAAGAGCAAGATGCCCCCGGCGCCGGTGGGAGCAGGCCATCGCCCCACTACCCGCCACCCCCGTCAGATGCTGATGCTGGAAGGCTGCGTGCAGCCCGGGCTCTCGCCGAACACCAACGCCGCCACGGCTAGGCTTCTGGATCGGCTCGGCATTGGCCTCACGCCAGCGTTCGAGGCCGGCTGTTGCGGGGCGATCGACTTCCATCTCAATGCTCAGGAAGCGGGCCGGGCGCGAATGCGCGCCAATATCGACGCCTGGTGGCCGCATGTCGAACGCGGCGTGGAAGCGATCGTGCAGACCGCCAGCGGCTGCGGCGCCTTCGTCAAGGAGTACGCCGAGATGCTCGAGGACGACCCGGCCTACGCCGAGAAGGCCAGACGCGTCAGCGCCCTGGCGAAGGACATCGTCGAGATCCTGCGCGAGGAGCCGCTTGAGTCACTGGGCGTGAACGCGCACAAGCGCCTGGCGTTTCACTGCCCGTGCACCCTGCAACACGCCCAGAAACTCGGCGGCGCGGTCGAGGGCGTACTGACCCGGCTCGGCTTCGAATTGAGCCCGGTTCAGGACGCGCACCTGTGCTGCGGCTCGGCGGGTACCTACT
>NZ_JAMZBD010000026.1:0-13692 GCF_024158685.1 Halomonas sp. 707D4
GAAACAGTAGGGCAACGGGCGTCATGATCGAATCGACTCTGAAAGATGTAGGGCCGCTGGCCGCGTAGTCGAGCAGCGCGATACCGCCGAAGCGGTGCATCAGGCGCGCGATGGCCCGAACGTCGCTCTTCACCCCGGTCACGTTGGAGGCCGCCGAGAACGCGCCGATCAGCCGCCGGCCCTGATGGCGGGCAAGCTCGTCCTTGAGCACGTCGAGATCGATCAGCCCGGCTGCGTTCAAGGGGATTCGCCGAATCTCGGCGGCGCACTCGCGCCAGACCAGGTCGTTGGAGTGGTGTTCGAAAGGGCCGAGGAAGATCACCGGCGCGTCACCCCCTGCACTCGCCTCGCCCTGGGTGAGCCCGAGCATCTTCCAGCAGCGGTCGATGGCGGCGGTGGCGCCGCTGCCTGCAAAGATCACCGCGTAGTCGTCGTCGGCATTCACCGCCCGGGCGATCTGGCGGCGGGCGTCCTCGCGCAGCCGGGTGGTGGTGCGTCCGGTGTAGGAGGTTTCGGTGTGGGTATTGGCGTAATGGGGCAGTACCTGGGTGCGCATCGCCTCCTCGACGATGCCCAACGCCCGGCCCGAGGCGGTGTAGTCGGCGTAGAGCAGCGCCCGCGTACCGAAGGGGCCCTGGAACGGCTCGCCTTCACCGATCACGTCATCGGCCAGGCGCGCCATCCACGCGTCAGAGCTCGCCGAGGGGCAGTTCGCTGGTTTTCTTGACTTGTTCCATGGAGAAGCAGGATGTGACATTGCTTAGCTCTATTCTCGCGATGAGTCTTTTGTAAAAGGCGTCGTAGGCAGCGTTGTCGCGGGTGATGACCTTCAGCAGGTAGTCGAACTCGCCGGCCAGGCGGTTCACCTCCATGATTTCCGGAAAGGATTGGACGACCTCCTGAAAGGCGTCCAGCCAGGCCTGGCTGTGCTTGTCGGTCTTGATCATCACGAAAACGGTCAGGCCGAGATCGAGCTTGCGGGGGTTCAGCACGGCGATGCGCTTCTCGATCACGCCCTCTTTTTCCAGGCGCTGAATACGCCGCCAGCAAGGGGTGACAGAAAGCCCCACTTTCTCGGCCAACTGCGCAATGGATACGCTATCATCGCGCTGAAGCTGTTCAAGAATTTTTAAATCGAAACGATCAATAAGCAATTTATTACCCTCCAGGCCTTGTGAGGGAAATAATATTCCCCTGACAGGGCCTTATCGAGGCGTGGGAGGAAATATTTTCCAGCGCTACTCGCAAAGCGAAGCGCCAATCTGTTCCCAGGCTTACATTGTTAGCCTTGGCTATTTAACTTATCGGTAATCAACTTTATTTTTTAACCACTTAGCTCTTTCCAGCACGGCCGCATGCTAGCATTCGCGCATGATCCAACTGCCCTTTAGCCATCGCTCAAGCGGCCCTACATCTTTCAGAGTCGATTCGATCATGACGCCCGTTGCCCTACTGTTTCTCGCCTTCTCGATGTCAGCGGATGCCTTCGCAGCCTCGATCAGCAAAGGCGCCGAACTCGTCCGCCCCCGCTTTCGTCACGCGGTGGGGATCGGGCTGGTGTTCGGCGTCATCGAGGCGATCACCCCAGTGCTGGGCTGGGCAGCGGGCATGGCCTCGCAGCGCTTCGTCCAGGCCTGGGATCACTGGATCGCCTTCGCTTTGCTGTGCGCCATCGGCGCCCACATGGTGCATGCCGGTCTCAAGAAGGAAGAGAGGATCGCGCATCGCCGCCAGACCTTCTGGCTACTGGTATTGACCGCCACCGCCACCAGTTTGGATGCCATGGCCGTGGGCGCGAGTCTGGCCTTCATCGACGTGGATATCATCGCTACCAGCCTGGCGATTGGCCTGGCCACGACGCTGATGGCCTCGATCGGCACGGTGCTGGGTCACCGACTGGGCCGATGGGCGGGCCACTGGGCCGAGCTGATCGGCGGCGTGGTATTGATCGGCATCGGCTGCGCGGTGCTGATCGAGCACACGGGGATTCTGGGCTGACGCCTGTACCTCAAGCGCCCGCCAACGCCATGTGCAACAGCGGATACGGCTTGCCCAGCCCGTCCAGCGGCGAACGATCGATCACCTCGAAGCCTCACCGCCGGTAGAGGGCCAGCGCCAAAGCGTTCTGTTCATTCACATCCACCCGGGTTATTCCCTGCACCTGGCGAGCGTCATCGAGCAGCGCCGAACCGATGCCCCGGCCGCGCGCTGCCGGGTCGATGAAGAACATTTCCCGTTTGCCTTGCATCACGAAAGTCATCACACCCCACTTCCTTTCCTTGAAGACCGATGAACACGCCTTGACACGCCTTGCCGACCCGGGCAGTCAAAAGCTATCGGCCTGATCGAAAATTACAACCTTTTCAGACCACCGAGTCGGCTATCATGTTGCCGACTCGCCAGTCGAATACTTCTCGATCGGCGTCTTTATTCATCGGTGCCCGCCTTTCCTGGCTCGCCCTCACCACTTGAACGCTAGAGGAAAGTTCATGACGCTCGATACTTCGCTTCCGCCCATCGGCTTTGGCCTGGACGAACTCGATGACCGCCAGGTTGCCGAGCTGGTGCCCGCTGCCTGGAACGCAGGCTTTCGCGCCTTCGATACGGCCCAGCTCTATGGCAACGAAGCCGCGCTGGGGCGCGCGCTCAAGCATGTCGGCATGGCGCGCGAAGAGGTGTTCGTCACCACCAAGGTCATGAACCGTCACTTCAGCGAGGAGGCGTTCATTGCTTCGATCGAGGAGAGCCTTGCGCGGTTGCAGCTCGAGTGCGTGGATCTTCTGCTGGTGCACTGGCCGGGGCACACGATGCCCGTCAAGCGCCAGATCGAGCTGCTCAACGAGGCGCATCGCCTTGGCATGGCGTCGCACATCGGGGTGAGCAACTACAACAGCACTCAGCTGGCCGAGGCCGTCGAGGTCAGCGAGATACCGATCACCACCAACCAGGTGGAAGTGCACCCCTTTCTCGACCAGCGTACGCTGCGCGCCAAAGCCCAGGCGCTGAATGTGCCGCTGACCGGCTTTTTCGTGATGGCCATGGGCGACGTTCCTCAAAACGAAACGCTCAAAGCGATCGGCGCGCGTTACGATAAAACCGCCGCTCAGGTAGCACTTCGCTGGGTGCATCAGCTGGGCGACGTGCCGCTGACGCGCTCCACCAGAGTCGCGCGCATTCCCGAGAATCTGGCGATCTTCGACTTCACCCTGTCGCCGGACGAAATGGACGAGATCGCCAGACTCGCCCGGCCGGACGGGCGCATCGTGAGCCCCGCCAACCTGGCACCGAACTGGGACTGAACCGCGCAGCGCACTCTAGCGCCAGAGGCTCGATGCCGGCCAGCGATGCCCGATTGTCCGCTATGATGACAAGAGCTGTCCGGCATCGAATGTCTTTTCACAAAGGCCTGGTCAATGAACGCTTGCGTACGCGTGGCACTGGATAACACGACTCGGCTTGCCCTGATATCGATGGCCGTTTTCCAGGGCTGTGCGCTCCTGGCGCTGCACCTGGCCCTGGAACACTCCTTGATGACGGACGCGCGCTGGCTCAAGGCACTCTACAGCGTGACCTTGGGGCTGCCGGCGTTCTATCTGCTGGGCATGGTGCGCCTGCGCGATCGGCTCAACGCGGCGGCTCTGCTGCTGGCGCCGCTACTGTTCGCGCTGGGCTGGCACCTGGGTGGCGTGGCGCAGGCTCCCGGTACCGACGAGTGGGGGTGGCAGGCGTTTGGCTTCACCTATGCGGTGACGACGGGAACAGCGCTCTTCATTCTGGCGGTGTTCTTTCGCAGCGCGGCGACCTGTCGCCACTTTCCGCGGACTTACCCGCCGCTGTTGAGCATCTCGTGGGAGTTTGCGCTGACGCTCGGGCTTCTTGCGCTGTTCATTGTGCTGTTCTGGGGACTCTTGTGGCTGGCGGCGGCCCTGTTCGCGGCGATCGGCATCGCCACGTTCGAGACGTTGTTCGACGAGCCGGTATTCGTCTATCCCGTCACCTGGCTGGTGCTGGGGCTCGCGCTGGTCACCGTTCGCGCGCGTTTTGGCCTGATCCACAGCGTGCGCCAGATGCTCGAGGTGTTGACCCGGGCGCTGCTGCCCTTGGTAACACTGATCTTCGTGCTGTTTCTGGCGGTACTGCCCGTCACCGGCCTGCAGCCAATCTGGGAGACGGGCCGGGCGTCCTCGATTCTGATGGCCCTGATGTTCACGCTGCTGCTGTTCTTCAACATCGTGTTCCACGATGCGAATGGCGCACCGCCCTATCACACCCTGCTTCGCCGCGCGGTGTGGCTGGGCATCGTGCTTCTGCCTGCAGGCAGCCTGCTGGCGGGCTGGGCGCTGTGGCAGCGCATCGATCAGTACGGCGCGAGCCTGGACCGGCTATGGGCCGTCGTGCTGCAGATACTGCTGGCGACGTTCACCCTGACCTACACCGTAATGGTGGTCTGGCATCGCCGACGTGCACTGGTGTACGTACAGCGCGCCAACATGGTACTGGCGGCATGGGTTGCCAGCGTGCTGATACTGATCAACACGCCGCTGGCCGACCTGCGCCAATGGACGGCGCAGCATCAGGTGCAGAGGCTCGTGGAAGGGCGTACGAGCGAAGAGGCGTTCGACGTGGATTATCTGCGCTTCGCGCTGGGCCAGCCGGGAGTCGATGCGCTGAAAGAAATACAGCAGAGCGATTTCATGACGACCCGGCCAGCGCTTGCCCGGCGCATCGAGCGCTCTCTGGAGAAGAGCGCGCGGTGGAGCGAGCCGCCGTCGGTGGATGCGCGCGACCCCGATGCCGTGGCCGGTCAGTTCGAGGCCGTGAACGGCGATGCCCTTCCCGCCTCTCTGCTGCGCTCGCTGGCCACACAGATGCCCCAGTGCCTGAGCCAGGAACTGCCCTGTCGCGTTCTGCGCATGGCGCCAGAGCTTCGCTTTGAATGGCTGGTATCGCCTGCCCATGAGGC
This sequence comes from Halomonas sp. 707D4, assembly GCF_024158685.1. Lineage (NCBI taxonomy): Bacteria > Pseudomonadati > Pseudomonadota > Gammaproteobacteria > Oceanospirillales > Halomonadaceae > Halomonas > Halomonas sp. 707D4. The sequence continues at coordinate 4,964 of NZ_JAMZBD010000026.1, forward strand.
GAGCCAGGCCTTTGCCCCACATGCGGATACGTGGCAAACGCTTGGCCAGCTCGTGCCGCTGGGAGGGGTGATACCGGAAGACGATTCGATATGCCAGACAAGCGCGCCTCCAAACCATATCGAGCCGCTTTCGGGATCGGTCGATATGTACCGCAGCGAACGCTGTCTTTATAGCCTTCAACCAACGCTCGAAAGCGTGCGTCGCGCCCTCGATCAAGGTTCGAACGCATCGGGCGCGGCGGTTGGCGCTACGCCCGATGAGCTTGCACCTAGCGGTGCAGATCGAAGCGGTCGTTCTCCATCACCTTGACCCAGCCCGAGACGAACTTGTCGAGCATGTGGCGCTCGCCGCCGTTGGCCGCGAACTCCTCGGCGATGGCGCGTAGCTGCGAGTTCGAGCCATAGACGAGATCGACCCGGGTGGCGGTCCACTTCTCGTCACCGCTTGCCCGGTCGCGTCCCTGAAAGCGCTCCTCGTCGTCGCTCATCGGCTCCCAGACCGTGGCCATGTCGACCAGGTTGACGAAGAAGTCGTTGGTGAGCTCGCCCGGGCGCCGGGTCAGCACGCCGTCCCGGTCGCTTTCGCCGGCGCTGATACCCAGTGCGCGCAGCCCGCCGATGAGGGCGGCCATCTGCGGGGCGCTCAGGTTGAGCATGAAGGCGCGATCGACCATCAGGTGCTCTGCCGGAATGCCGGTCACGCCTGACTGCATGTAGTTGCGGAAAGCGTCGTGGCGCGGCTCCAAATGGGCCTGGGTGTCCTCGTCGGTCATTTCCTGGGTGGCGTCGGTGCGCCCCGGCGTGAAGGGCACGCTCAGCGAATGCCCGGCGGCCTGCGCGGCCATTTCCACGCCGACGTTGCCGCCCAGCACGATCAGATCCGCCAGCGATACCGAGACGCCCGCCTCCTTCCCTACCTGCTCGAGCCGCTCGATCACCTGGGCCACGCCGCCGCGCCGGTTGATGTCCCAGTCGCGCTGCGGGGCGAGGCGAATGCGCGCGCCGTTGGCCCCGCCGCGATGGTCGGTCTGGCGGTAGGTGCAGGCCGAGGCCCAGGCGGTTTCGACCAGCGCCTTCGCGCTCAGGCCAGTGCCTTCAATGGCCCGCTTGAGGGTTTCGATCTGGGCGTCGTCGAGCAGGGGCGCGTCGCGCTCCGGCACCGGGTCTTGCCAGACGAGCATTTCCTTGGGTACCTGTGGGCCGAGGTAGCGTTCGCGCGGGCCCATGTCGCGGTGCAGGAGCTTGTACCAGGCGCGAGCGAACTCGTCGGCCAGCACCTCCGGGTGTTCGCGGTACTCCTTGGAGATTTTCAGGTAGTCCGGGTCGACGATCATCGCCATGTCGGCAGCAGTCATCACAGGTGGGTTCTTGCGCCCTTCGACGTGGGCGTCCGGCACCCAGAAGCCCTCTTTCACTTCCACCGGCTGCCACTGGTTGGCACCCGCCGGCGACTTCGTGACCTCCCACTCGTGGGAGAAGATGGTTTCCAGGTAGGTGTTGTCCCACTTGGTCGGTGTGGGCGTCCAGGCGCCTTCGAGGCCAGAGGTGATGGTGTACTCGCCCAGGCCGGTTTCGTGGGTGTTGGCCCAGCCCACGCCCTGTTCGTGCAGCCTGGCCTCTTCCGGCGCGCCGCCCACGGCGCTGGCGGGGCCGTTGCCATGCATCTTGCCAAAGGTGTGCCCGCCTACGGTGAGTGCGACGGTTTCACGATCGTTCATGCCCATGCGGGCGAAGGTCTCGCGCACGTCCTTGGCGGATTTCGCCGCGTCCGGAATACCGTTCGGGCCCTCCGGGTTGACGTAGATCAGGCCCATCTGCACCGCGGCCAGCGGGTTGTCGAGCAGGCGGTTGCCCTCCTCGAAGCTGCCGGTATAGCGCTCGTCCTTGTTGCCCAGCCACTCGTTCTCCGGGCCCCAGTAGATATCGTCCTCCGGCGCCCAGATGTCCGAGCGGCCGAAACCGAAGCCGAAGGTCTTGAAGCCCATGGTCTCCAGCGCCCGGTTGCCGGCCAGCACAAGCAGGTCCGCCCAGGAGATCGACTCGCCGTACTTCTGCTTGATCGGCCACAGAAGGCGGCGCGCCTTGTCCAGGTTGCCGTTGTCCGGCCAGCTGTTGAGCGGGGCGAAACGCTGGGCGCCGGTACCGCCGCCGCCGCGCCCATCGATGGCGCGGTAGGTGCCGGCGGCGTGCCAGGACATGCGGATGAAAAACGGCCCGTAGTGGCCCCAGTCGGCGGGCCACCAGGGTTGGGAGTCGGTCATCAGCGCATCGATATCGGCGCAGAGCTGATCGACATCGAGCTTGGCGAACGCCTCGCCGTAGCGAAAGTGCTCACCGAACGGATTGGCGTCGGGGTGTTTCTGATGCAGCACGTTGAGGTTGAGCTGGTCGGGCCACCAGTGCTCGTTGCCTTGCAGGCGCGGCGTGGTTCGCGCGCCCCATTCCTGGCGCTTGGGGGTGGGATCGGACACGTGACTCTCCTTGGCGACATACCGGGCTCGGAAGGATGACGTACGGATCGAAACGCCTGACGCGTCGACGGCTCCCGCTGCCCTGAGGGTTATTCGTTCGACGGCTCAAGAGCGACGAACGAAGGGTCGATGAGACTAGTGACAGTGAAGGAGCCAATGGCCGGATCGTCAAGCCACTCGGCGCCACCCTGCGTAAAAAGCCGGCGTCTCACGCAGGTGAAAGACGCCGACGAAGGCTCAGCGATTGGCCAGCATCTTTCTGATTTCGTCGTTCAGCTCCTTGAAAACGTGGCGCGGGCTGACCTCGTCGAGCATGTCGACGATTCGCTGGGTTTGCGCCTCGGTCAGCTCGCGATTGCCAGTAATGCCTTCGAGCTTGACCTTGATGACATGCTGGCGAATCTCGTCTTGCGAGGCGTGATTGGCGACCATGTCGGAGACGACCTTGCTGCCCTTGGCGAACTGGATGAAATCCTTGTTGAGCAGCTCGTAGGAGAGCTCGCCCTTGCGGTTGGTATAGGTCTTGACGATCGCTTCGTACTCGGCGCTATCCACGGTGGCGAGCTCTTCGGCGGTCTCCTCCTGGCTCGACTCCTCCTCTTTCACGCCGCTGAGCTTGACCTTGCCGCGGCGCGAATAAGGCATGCCGGACGTCAGCTCCAGCGCCTCCTTGAATGCCTCGAGGGGAAACAGCGTGGTATCGGTATGGTGAGAAGGATCCGGCTCACCGGATTTGCGGTTGAGCGTGGCGATGCCGGGCTGCTCGGTGTCGTAGCGCAGAATGACGACGCCGGAATGGCCGCCGCGCAGTTTCTGGCGATACGCGGCGGCTTCGATGGTAGAGAGCTCGACCATGGTGGTTCTGATCATGACAAATTCCTTTTTTCAGGGTTATCCAGTACTTGCGGATCAGGCGCGGCACCTGCCGAGCGCTTGCGCCGGCGGGCGCCCGCCCGAGCGCTGCGCGTGCGTCTTCAATCACCTTAGCAGAACTCTCGAAAACGCCCCCTAGCGGCCACGGCTCTTTCGCGCCTTGGCAAGACGATCAGCGCCCGCGCGCCGCCAATCCGTTCATGAGCGCTTCGTGAAAACGCTCTGGCGCCTGGATCTGCGGCGAATGGCCAAGTTCGGGGAATGCCACCAGGGTCGCCTCGGGAATGGCGTCTCGCGTACGCTCACCAAGCTCCTCGTAGCGGCCCAGCGTCTCCTGGATATCCTGCGGCGCGCGCGCCTTGCCGATGGCGGTGTTGTCCTGCTCGCCGATCAACAAGAGCGTAGGTACTTCGAGTTCGCCGAACTCGTAGACCACCGGCTGGGTGAAGACCATGTCCGAGGTCAAAGCCTGGTTCCAGGCGACTCGCTCGCCGTCTTCGCCTGCGTACATGCCCGCCAGCATCTCGACCCAGCGGTCGTACTCCGGCTCCCAGGTATCGACGTAGTACGTCGAGCGCTGGTAGTCGCGAATGCCTTCGGCATCGGTTTCGAGCTCGCTCGCGTAGCCGTCGTCGATGCTCTGGTACGGCACGCCCAGCGCCTTCCAGTCCTCCAGGCCAATCGGGTTGACCATCACCAGCTGCTCGGTGCGCTCCGGGTACATCAGCGCGAAGCGCGTGGCGAGCATGCCGCCCATTGAATGACCCATCACGGTGACGTCCTCCGCCTCGAGCTCGTCGAGCAGCGCATTCGTGTTGGCGGCGAGCTGATGGAAGCTGAACTGGTAGCGCTCGGGCTTGGTCGACTTGCAAAAGCCAACCTGGTCCGGGGCGATGACGCGGTAGCCTTCGTCCACCAGCGCCTCGATGGTCGCCTCCCAGGTGCCGGCGCAGAAGTTCTTGCCGTGCATCAACACCACGGTGCGACCGTTGGCGCTGCCCTCTTCCGGGGTGACGTTCAGGTAAGCCATCTGCACCTGTTGGCCCTGGGATTCGAACTCGAAGCGCTCGACCGGGTAGGCGTACTCGAAGCCGGAGAGCTCGCCATCGAAGGTGGGGGCGTCCTCAGCCAGGGCGTTCGAGCTGTAGGCGACCATCGCCAAACCGCCCACGGCAGTCGCCAGGAGCGTTCGGGTGAAGGGGGTGTGGCGGACCAGGGAATATCGCATCGAGTGGCTCCTCTCTTCCATGAATGAGTTTCGAAAGTGCGTAGCCAGTATAGACATAGGCCTGCACACCGATCGACGTGCCTTCAACGCCTTGGCTAAAGCCGCCTACCCAGCCCGATGCATGGCCGAGTACCGTGCACTGCGCTACGCTTTAAACAATTTAACGATTCATGGCGGGAACTTACATGCGCACACTCACCCGAAAGAAACAAATCGCAGGCCTGATCGGCTGGCTGGTGCTGGCCTACCTTGCGGCCGCCGTGGGAGCGGTGGCCTCGATCAACGCGGCGGAATTTTACGAATCGCTCCAGCAGCCCGCCTGGGCGCCGCCGACCTGGCTGTTCGGGCCAATGTGGACGACGCTCTACGGGCTGATGGGCCTGGCCGCCTGGCTGGCCTGGCGTGAACGTGGCGCCAGGGCGGCGCTTACCGTATTCGTGGTGCAGCTTGCGCTCAACGCGCTATGGAGCTGGCTCTTTTTCGTGTGGCAGTTGGGAGCGGTCGCGTTCGTGGCCGTGCTGGCGCTGTGGGCGCTGATTCTGGTGACGCTGGTGATGTTCTGGCGGCTCAAGGCGCTCGCAGGCGTGCTATTGGTGCCGTATCTCGCCTGGGTGAGCCTGGCCTGCGCGCTGACCTGGAGCGTGTGGCAGTTGAATCCGCAGGTGCTGGGATAAGGCGAAGGCTCCTTTTCCCCAATCGGGCTATCAATCGCACCGACTGATCGCTAAAACGATCGTCCCAAGGCCGTATACCAGTTCGGCCCTGCCAGCAGACGTCCGGCCTGTTCGCGGCATTCGGGGTTTCGAGACACCCGGTATTCATCCCCCAGTCGGCCCACCTCCGTCTGCCGGAGCCGTTCGGCCAGGTCATTCCACGACGACGCGTCATCGTGGACCAGGTCGTAGAACGCTCGAGCCAGCACCTGGCCATCGTCTTCGGTGTTCATTCCATCACTTTCTCGAAGTAGGGAGTCGACAGACCCACGTGTTCGGTTAAACCTGCTGGATAGATTGGCAGGCGGACCAGACATCCGCAGTAACGACTTAGAAAATGCTTTGCCAGCTTCGCGGGTCGAATGCCGCCACCTTGGTGTACCGCCCGGACCACGATTCGAACTTGAGCGTACCGTGAAAATTCGGGCGCACCGTTCGCTGCTCGTTCAAAAGCCAAAGCTCCAGCGCGTCGATCGGCCGGGAGGTCACTTCCAGATCACCCACGTTGGGCGCCATGTGGGGAAGCGTATAGTCCGCGCGCTTCAGTTCCCCTTGGTAGCGGTAGATCATCGGGCTGCGGAACGCGTCGTGCTCGAGGCGATAGTACTGGTTGTACCCGATGACGGTGATCTCGCGACCGCTGAACGTCACGAACGCGAAGTTCGGTGTGGTGGGGCGAATCAAGCTCGGATTCGACAGCAGATGCGCCGCCTCTTCGCTGCTCAACGCATCCTGCTCCTCGCTGCCCGACAAGGGGTAGACGTGAAAACCCTGCAAGTCTTGGTAAGCCTGCTGCAATAGCGCCTGCGTCGGCTTGGGGTGCATCCAGCGTATATCGCGAGAAGCGCACCCGCTGAGTAACAGCGCCAACAACAGGTAGACTATCCACTGCCTTGGTGAATGCATGTTCAAGTCGGTCGTCCTTGATGCGTCGTATCGCCCATGTCATTCATGGATCGTGATAAACGGAGGGGCCTGGGGAGGCGGTATCATAGCGTTTTATGACAACGTGGGAGCACTTGGCTTTCTTTATAAAACTTATGAATAAATTCTAGACCCGCAGAATATCGGAAAAACCTTGTATGTATCAGAATCTCTATCATAAGATCCATTCCTAATCACCTAAAAGAATGGTCAAACTAACTTTACTGAATGAAACTTTTATAGTGATTTATCTCAACGAATTAATTACATACACCAATTCGCATACAAGAAGACGAATAATTAGCTACTATTTTTACAGATTCCGGCACCAATAATGACTTATTATTAAAACCAGTCTTACTATTTTTCTGATTTACAGTTTGCACGCCTCTCATATTAGACATCTTACGAGACTATATTAATCCGCATTCAATTTATAATGGATTTATTTCAAAATCAAACTTCCACAAAATATTTTCTACGTCACGGCTGATGCAATTTTGTATAGTTGCTATCAAAAGACGCACTGCATATATCGAGGCAAACCCATGTGCTATACTTGATTTAGCTTCTTGCTCAGGTATATCCATTCCGTGATTAAAATAGTCGATATAAGACTCTCCATGAACAAACTTAGAGCGGACATTATAGAGCTTACCAATACTATGATTTTTATCTTTAATGGGTCCAATCCAAAGCTCTAACTTACTTGATAACTGTCTGCTCAAGTCTCCAACTCCATCGCAGAAAAATGCTTCTAGACCTTGCATTGCTCGGAAGAGAACTTCCCCCTCACTATTTTGACCTAATCCAATTACATGCGTATATGCTGCAAGCAACCTGGATACTCGACTAGTAGCAACTGCCTCTTCTCCGAATCCAATTTTTTTCGCCCACTTATATGTAGCACTAACAGATACGTGTTCTAAAGAGGGCCAAGAAGGAAAAAGGGAATCGGGCTCTGCGAGAGCATGAAACCAAGTTTTTCTCTTTACTTTATGACTTAACCCTTCTGAAATGCAGACGCCATCCATTGTACTTATGGAGCCTGGATAGCAGATTTCGGATAGAGCTAACGCCATCTCTATCTTTTCAGCAACTGTCATCGCAGCAATTGCCAGAAATAATTCTGGTTCAATTTCATTATTATTTTCGTACTGCAATTCCTCAATATCAAGCTTCAACGAAATGGACAGATAAAAAACATCGGTTGGTAATATACTATTAAACGATGATTGTTGAGATAAAATAGAATCTATTTCTTAGTTTGGCTCTATAAGCTCAGGTGTAGAAACACTTAAGATATCATTCCACTCGTTAGCAATGAAATGTGGCAATTCATCTAAAAAACTACTACGTTGAGCATTCACTCGATTAGCTCCTTCCTTAGATATAACACCTCGCAGCGGTAATAACATAGGCAAATACACATCGATTTCGAAGTTCATAAAGACCCGGACCTTTAACAGAAAGCATACATCTAGCTATACAACTCAATTAACCCATCAGCATGTTAAAAAACCATATCAATCAAACACTACCTTAAAACACTCTAGACAAACAAATAAAATTTTACAATGCAATTGCTTACGCGAAGAAGTTATTTATAAAATCAGTTATTTATACAACCAAAAGCATTAAGTAGTGCAATGTTATAACACCTAAATTAAAAACCTATCATGATAAATTTATTTATTGTCCCAATACCCGCTGCCCTCTTGCATCTCCTGTCACCCCGCCCTAGACTCGCCCAGACAACTGCTTGACGGGGTGCCGGTGAATCCGGCTGAGATGGCGCAGGGCGTGTCCTTCGAGGATGCCAAGCGCTGGTCCCGCTGAACCTGATCCGGCTAATGCGCTCATTCAAAAAGCGCGGGTACCGGCGTAGGGATCAAGCGATGGCGCCGGCACGCTCTCTCGAGATCATTCGCCAACTTCCGCGCCATTTCCTCGATCTTCTCGCCTGCCCTTCGGATCGCGACTCCCGGAGGATGTATGGGCTACCGCTTTACCGACTTGACCACGGCCTGCCAGGACGACTGGCGCGCCTACATCGAGCACGACTTCGTGCGTCAATTGGGCACCGCCGCCCTGCCTGAAGACGCCTTTCGCCATTACCTGAAGCAGGATTACCTGTTCCTGATCCACTTCGCTCGCGCCTACGCGCTGGCCGCTTACAAGAGCCCCACGCTTGCGGATTTGCGCCAGGCTCATGAAGGCATGAAAGCGATCGTGGACGTGGAGCTGGGGCTGCATATCGGCTTCTGCCGTGAGTGGGGCATTTCGGAAGCGGAGCTTGCCGAACTGCCCGAAGCACGCGCGACTATGGCCTACACCCGTTACGTGCTGGATACCGGTAGCCGCGGCGATCTGCTGGACCTGCACGTGGCGCTGGCCCCGTGCCTGGTCGGCTACGGCGAGATCGCCAACTGGCTCAATGCCCAGGGCTCCACGGTGCGCGGTGCCGACAACCCGTTCGATGCGTGGATCGCCATGTACGAAGGCGAGGAGTTCCAGGCC